>JBIJCD010000345.1:0-4227 GCA_044344895.1 Pirellulales bacterium
TTCGCGGGCGGGCGACCTCCGATCGGCCCGTGCCGGTCGTGTCGACCTGAGCCGGTGTTTCAATCCTGTCCGTCCGCCGCCGTGGTGTCCTTGAAGCTCTGGCCGACTGGCGGGAGCGTGCTGGTCAATGCCTCGAAATAGGGCGAGCAGCTCCTTCGCCTGGGGAAGGTCGTGCGGGCGGCTCGAGACGCGGGCCGCGTGGCACCCGGCAAGCGATTGTCCAACTGCGATGATCCGTCCTATCCTTGCTATCCTGAAGACGGGATCGCGACACGCCGGCGGTCGCCGCATCCGCGGTCGGCAGACCTGTTGCGACGACTGCTTTGGCGATATCGCCCCAGGATTGCCAGCCGGCCAGGATCACCACCGGGAAGGATCGGCTGTGATGGCAGTGAGTCGGCGGGTCAGTCGCCTGGCGGTGGTCGTCGCGGCGCTGGCGGGATGGCCATCGCCGCCGGCAGAGGCGGACGTGGCCGCCCCGGTCGTGGCGGGCTTCGAGCGGTTTGGCCGAGCGACGGCCGCGCAGCCACTCGACAGGGTCGATGCCGGCCGGCTGCTCATCGGGGAACTCGGCTGCGCGGCCTGCCATCGCACCGATGCGGCGGCCCTCGCGCCGAAGGCCGGACCCGACCTGTCGGGCGTGGGCACGCGGGTCGACGCCGCGTGGCTGCGCCGCTACCTGGCCGATCCGGCCGCGGCCGCGCCGGGCACGACGATGCCGCACGTGCTGGCCGCCGTGCCGGCGGCCGACCGGGCCGCGACGATCGACGCGCTGGCGGCCCACCTGTCGACGCGGCGGGCACCGGTGCCGCTGCCGAAGCCGGGCGGCCTCAACCCGATGCCGCCGGCGTTCTGGGACCGGGGTGATCCCGCGTCCGGCGCGGTGCTCTATCACCGCGTGGGTTGCGTCGCCTGCCATGCGGCGGAGGAGGGGCGGGGCGGCGTCACCGCGGGACCGGCCGCGGTGCTCGACGAGGAGGACCTCATCGAGGCCGGGATCCCGTTGCCCGAGAAGCCGTTCGCCTCGGTGCCGCTCGGACACGTGGCGGCGAAGTACACGCGGCAGTCGCTCACGGAGTTTCTGATGGTGCCGCTGCACGCGCGGCCCGCCGGTCGCATGCCGTCGTCGGATCTCAAGGCGGCCGAGGCGGCCGACATCGCCGCCTACCTCGGCCGCGGTGCCGACGCTGCGGCGGTCGCGGCAGCCGCCGGCGGCCCGCCAGCCGACGCGGCCCTCGCCGCCCGCGGCCGCGAGGCCTTCGCCGCGCTGCGGTGCGCCGCGTGCCACGCCGGTGGCGGCGACGGCGAAACAGCCCGTGCCTCACGCGACGATTCCCGGGCGCCGCCGCTTGCGCGGGTGGCCGTGGACGGGCCCGCCTCGTGTATTCCGCGGGACACCACGGCGGCCGCGGCCGGTCCGCGTTACCTGCTCGATGAAGGTCAGCGGGCCAGCGTCGTGGCGGCGATCGACGACCTGCGGCGGCCGGGAGGGGCCGACGCGCCGGCCGCGGCGGTGGGTGAGCTTGATCTCACGCTCCTGCGGCTCAACTGCGTCGCCTGCCACGAACGCGCCGGCCGCGGTGGCGTCGGCACCGATCGCCGCGGGTTCTTCGAGACGGTCGACCACGTCGACCTCGGCGACGAGGGTCGGCTGCCGCCGCGGCTCACCGGCGTGGGCGCCCGGCTGGAGAAGGCGTGGCTGGCGAAGGCCGTGGCCGGCGGGGTCGCGCTGCGGCCGTTCATGCGCGCCCGGATGCCGCTCTATCCGAAGGAGGCCGTGGCGGTGCTGCCGGAGCACTTTCGCCGTGCCGACCGGCCGGCGGTGGCATCCGAGGGGGCTGCTGCCGCGTTTCCGCCGGGTGGCGACCGAGCGGCGCTTGTGTCGGCCGGAGCGGCCCTGCTCGACGCCGGCTGCATCCAGTGCCATCCGCTCGGCGACCGCAGCCTGCCGGGCACGGTCGGCGTGAACCTCGCCGGCGTGACGAAGCGGGTGGAGCCGGAGTGGTTCCGGCGGCTTCTGCTCGACCCGATGGCCGTGCGGCCCGGCACGAAGATGCCCGCCTTCTTCGGTGCCACGGTCAACCGCACGATCCTCGACGGCGACCCGGAGCGGCAGATCGCGGCTGTCTGGGCCTACCTCGACCGCACCACGCTCGAGCCGCTGCCGGCCAAGCTCGTGGCTGCCGCCAGCGACTTCGAACTCGTGCCCGAGGAGCGGCCGTTGGTGATTCGCACGTTCATGGAACGGGCCGGCACGCACGCCATCGCAGTCGGGTTTCCGGCCGGTGTCCACCTGGCGTGGGACGCGGAGCGGTGCCGGCTGGCCGAGGCCTGGCGCGGCCGGTTCGTCGACGCGCGGGGTACGTGGGTGCTCGCCAAGAGTGCGCCGCCGGCCGATCCACTCGGCACCGACCGCATCGCAATCGACCAGCTGCCGGCGGTGGCCGTGCGGTTTCTCGGCTACTCGTTCGACCGTGACGGCGTGCCCACGTTTCGCTGGCGGATCGACGCGGCTGGGGGGGCTGCGGAGATCACCGAACGAATCGCGCCCGACGCCGCGGCTCCGCGGGCCGGTCTGGTGCGGCGGCTCACCGTCGGACACGCGGCAGGCGCGGCCGATCTGCCGCACGGGCTCGTGTTTCGGCCGCTGGCCGGGACGACGCTGCGGGTGGCGGCGGACGCCGACGGCGTCACGGCGCGGGTGTCCGATACCGCGCTCACGGCCGCGCTCGACACCGCGACGGCGGCCCGGGCAACGGTCCGTGACGCTGGGCGGGCCTGGGTCATCCCACTGGATGCGGATGGCGCGACGGTGGAGGCGCGGTACCGATGGTGACCGCTGATGATAGGGCGTGCGCAGCTCGAAGATTCTGGGCGGCCCGGGTGGCCTGCGTGCTGATGGCGGTATCGGCCGCCGCCGCGTCGGCCGCGACGCTCGACGAGGAGGAAGCGTTCTACCGGCTCGTCACCGTGATGGCGCCGGAGGCCGTGCGCGACTCGCGTGATACCGGGTGGAAGCCGCCCCCCGGCGGCCTCATGCTCGAGGTCAGCGGCATCACCGAGCTCGCCGACGGCCGGCTGGCGGTCGCGACCCGCAAGGGAGAGATCTGGCTCGTCACGGGAGCCGGCGACGAGCCGCCCCGGGACGTCCGCTACCATCGCTTCGCCAGCGGCCTCCACGAGCCGCTGGGCCTCGAGTTCCGCGACGGTGCTTTTTGGACGGCCCAGCGGAGCGAGCTGACGCGAGTCGCCGACACCGACGGCGACGGAGTGGCCGATGACTACCGCGCCGCCGCGAAGGGCTGGGGCGTGACCGGCCACTACCACGAGTACTCCTACGGTCCGAAGGCCGACGGCGCTGGCACGTTCTGGCTCACGCTCAACACCGGGCTGAACCTGCGCGACGAGCACCTCGGTGGCACGGTCGAGGACGCGGCGCTCGGCTACCGGCAGGGGCCGTGGCGCGGCTGGGCGCTCAAGGTGCCGGCTGGCGACGCGGGCGAGATCGTGCCGGTCTGTGGCGGGCTTCGCAGCCCCAGCGGGCTCGGCCGCAACGCGGCCGGGGCGATGTTCGCGACCGACCAGCAGGGCAACTGGGTGGCCACGAACTCGCTCGTGCACCTGCGTCGTGGCGGCTTCTACGGCCATCCCGAGAGCCTCGCCTCGCGATCCCTGCCCGGGTCGACGCTGGCCGGAGTCGGCCCGGTCGTCGAGGGGCTGCCCTGGCCGGAGGCCGTCGAGCGGATGCCGTTCCTCACGCCGCCGGCGGTCTGGTTTCCTTATCGAAAGGCCGGGCAGAGCGCTACCGACGTGCTGCTCGACACGAGCGGCGGCCGCTTCGGCCCGTTCGCCGGGCAGCTGTTCGTGGGCGAGTTCACGCAGGCGGCGGTGCAGCGAGTGTTCCTCGAGGAGGTCGACGGCGTCTGGCAGGGCGCCTGCTTCCCGTTTCGTAGCGGTTTTGCCTCGGCGGTGCTTCGTCTCGCGCAGGCTCGCGACGGCAGCGTCTACGCGGGACTGACCAACCGTGGCTGGAGCAGCCTCGGCGGCGCTGCCTACGGCCTGCAGCGGCTCGTCTGGACCGGCCGCACGCCCTTCGAGATCCGTGAGATGCGGGCCCGCCCCGACGGCTTCGAACTCGTCTTCACGCTGCCGGTCGATCCGGCGACGGCGGCCCGCCCCGAGTCGTACGGGCTGGCGAGCCACACGTACGTCTATCACTCGAAGTAC
>JBIJCD010000348.1:0-4206 GCA_044344895.1 Pirellulales bacterium
CCCCTCGCGGGTTTGGCGATTCGCAGCCACGACGGGAGCGAACGGCACGCGGCCCGCTGGCGCTGGCGTGGTGCTACCGTCACCTCGGCTTCTCTCCGAACGGCTGGAACGGCGCTGCCGCGAATCGCTGCCATTCCTGCTCGATCGCCGCGGCGTCCACCGCGCCGCCGTGCACGAGCAGGCCGTGCCGCAGCCGCAATGGCGCATTCGGCTCGATGACGTGGGCGGCCCGGAACGTGGTCGCGGCGCCCATCCAGCCGTCGTCGCGGACGTGAAACTCCACGGGATGGTGCAGGTTCTGTGGATGGTCCATGAGCGTGATCCCCTCGTCGAGCGTCGCCGTCACCGGGCCGGTGTAGTCGACCCAGCGGGCCGGCTTGCGGAAGCATGCCGCTTCGTTCACCGCCCCTTCCGAGTTGAGGATCCGCCCGCCGCCGTCCTTCACGCCGATCGACTTCGCTACCCGCACCGCCAGCATGCCGAACGCAGTGGCACCGAGTGTCACCGGGGCGTCGATGGCGTGGAGCTCCGTCTCGACGTCGATCCGCCACTGGTCGGCGGCGATCGGGAGAAGGCTCACCCTGCGGTTCTCGCGAAGGCGCACGCCCTTCTCGCCGGCCCGCCAGACGGCCTTCAGCTCGACGGCCGCACGATCGTCGCCGTCCTCGAGCTTCGTGATCTGCACCACCTCGATCGTGCCGCCGTCGTCGGCCCAGAACGTCGTGCCGCCGACGTCCGCGTGGGCGATCCAGATCGAATTGTGGTGGGAGTGTGAGACAGGATCGTGGGGATGGCCCATCCGCGTCAGCGGCACGCCGGCCGGGCCGAGCACCGGATAGAGGAAGGGGCGCCGCATGCCCGCGCCGCCGTCGAGCCCGAGGACGAGCCGGCCGTCGACCAGAAACGACACGCCGTGCCGCGGCTCCGGCCGGGCCTGCACCCGCGGAGGAACTTTTCGCGCTGGCGGCTGGGCCGGCACCGGCGCGGTCGTGCCCCAGACGGCGGTGAGTGCCAGGAAGAGAAGAGTGAGGCGGTGCATCGGTTGGCTCGGTGCGACAACGGAACGGGCTCGTGTCGGGGCACCCGGACGCGAGCCCACGCGGTGGCATTGTCCGGACCCCGTCGCGGCGGTGCAACGGCTGGAAGAGGCTGGCCCCGCGCCGGAACTGCGGCTCACCAGAAGATCAGCCGCGCCGCGGCGACGGCCGTCAGGCACAAGACCAGCGTCTCGAACACCCGCTGCGGCAGCCGCCGCAGGATCGACCGGCCCAGGAAGAGGCCGAGCACCACGCAGGGGGCGAGGATCGCATTGACCGCCAGCGTCGCCGGGGCGATCAGGCCGAGGTTCGTGCTGAAGGGCACCTTGATGAGGTTCACAAACAGGAAAAACCAGGCGCCGGTGGCGATGAGCTGCGACTTGGGGAGCGACACCGCCAGGAGATAGAGAGCGACGACCGGGCCGGCGGCGTTGGCGAGCATGGTGGTGACGCCGGTGAGGATCCCCATCATCCAGGCGAACCAGCGGGAGTGGGGCACGCGGGCGAGCAGGTCGGGCCGCCACATCCGCAGGAGCTGGCCGCCGGTGAGCGCCAGGATGATCCCGCCGATGAGCGGCCGGCAGACGTGCTCGTCGAGCCGGTCGAGGAGCAGCCAGCCGATCACGATGCCGGCCACCGCGGGCGGCATCAGCCGGCGGACCGAGTCCCAGACCACGTCGCGGCCGACGAGCCACACGGCGCACACGTCGCCGACGACGAGCAGCGGCAGGAGCACGCCGGTCGACGCCTTGGCGCCGAAGACGAGCGCGAAGGCGAGCACGTGCACGACTCCGAAGCCGGCCAGGCCGCTCTTCGACACGCCGATCCCGAGCGCGCCGATCGCCAGGAGCAGCCATTCGCCGGGAGCCAACTGCGGCATCGTCGCCTCGGGGTCACGCGGCCCGTCCGGGCCGCAGGCGTGGAGACGATACCATTGCCCACCCGGTGCCCGCGGCTCATTTCCGTGGATTCGCGGCCGGGGGGGCCGCGGGCGACACGACCCGCACGATCCGTGCGGCCGGCACCCGGAGCCGCCCGCCGCGGCCGGTGCCCCGTCGGCAGGGGGTGTGAGGCGGCCCAAACGGGCCCTCCAAAAGGTTACGATGGAGGCTTCCCAGGGATCAGAGACGGGGATCGCACGTCCTCGCGCACCCGGGCGCCGCCCCAACGAGGACGGCGCATCAAGCCGCATGTCCGTCGAGCCCATCGCCGCCGAATCGTCCGTTCCGGCCATCGCGCCGGCTGCGCCGCGACGGCGGCGGTGGTGGCCCACGCTCCTCTGGCTCGCTGCGATCGGTGCCGCCGGTGTCGCCGTCGTCCGCGACCCGACCCTCGTCGAGCGCGGCTGGGAGCGCGGGCTCGCGGTCCTGCGGCCGCCCGCCGCCGCCGCGAAGCCGCAGCCGCCGCGGGTGGTGCCGGTGACGGCGGTCGAGGCGAGGAAGGCCGATGTCGATCTCTTCTTGAACGGGCTTGGCTCCGTCGTCGCCTTCAACACCGTCACCGTCCGCAGCCGGGTCGAGGGCGAGCTGGTCAAGGTGGCGTTTCAGGAGGGGCAGTCGGTCGAGGCGGGCGACCTGTTGGCGGAGATCGATCCGCGGCCGTTCGAGGTGCAGCTGCGGCAGGCGGAAGGGCAGCTGGCACGCGATCAGGCGGCGCTTACCGCGGCCCAGCTCGACCTCGAGCGGTACGAGTCGCTCGCCAACCTCAAGCAGGTCACGGCCCAGCAGATCGACGCCCAGCGGGCGCTCGTGCGGCAGTGCGAGGCCGCCACGCAGATCGACCGCGGCCTCATCGACAACGTGCGGCTGCAGCTCGACTTCTGCCGCATCACCGCCCCGATCTCCGGCCGCATCGGCCTGCGGCTGGTCGACTCCGGCAACATCGTCCGGGCCAACGATCCCGCCGGCCTGGCCGTGATCGCCCAGCTGCACCCGATCGCGGTCGTGTTCACCATCCCGCAGGACGAGATCATCCGCGTGCAGCGGGCGCTGGCCGGGTCCGGACGGCTGCCGGTGGAGGCCTTCAACCGCGACTTCCGCACGAAGCTGGCCACCGGCTCGCTCCTGGCGATCGACAACCAGGTCGACAGCTCGACCGGCACGGTGCGGCTCAAGGCCGTGTTTCCCAACGAGGACAACACGCTCTTTCCCAACCAGTTCGTCAACGCCCGGCTGCTGGTGGAGACGTTGCCCGGTGCCACCGTCGTGCCCGCCGTCGCCGTGCAGCACGGCCCCGACTCCAACTTCGTCTACGTCGTGCAGCCCGATTCCACCGTGGCGCTGCGGACCGTCGAGCCCGGGCCAGCGCAGGGCGACGTCGTCACGATTGCGGCTGGGCTCAAGCCGGGCGACCTCGTCGTCACCGACGGCATCGACAAGATCGCCAACAAAGCCCGCGTCGTCGTCAGAGGCCCGGGGGCCGGCGGCTCGGGAGCGGCGGCCGTGGCGACGGGGCCGGCGCCGGGCGGCCCGGCGACCGCCGCGAGGCCGTAAGCGTGAACGTCTCCCGGCCATTCATCCTGCGGCCGGTGGCCACGTCGCTCCTGATGGTGGCCCTGCTCCTGGCGGGCGGCATCGCCTACCGGGTGCTGCCGATCTCGGCCCTGCCGCAGGTCGACTATCCGACGGTCCAGGTGCTTACGTTCCATCCCGGTGCCGGGCCGGAGGTGATGGCCTCGGCGGTGACGGCGCCGCTGGAGCGGCAGTTCGCCCAGGTGCCCGGGCTCACGCAGATGACGAGCGCCAGCTCCGAGGGCTGCTCGCGGATCACGCTGCAGTTCGCCCTCGACCTCGACATCGACGTGGCCACCCAGCAGGTGCAGGCGGCGATCGCGGCGGCCGCCGCCTACCTGCCCCGCGACCTGCCCAATCCCCCGATCTACACGAAGACCAACCCAGCCGACGCCCCGATCCTCACGCTGGCGCTCACCAGTGAGACGCTGCCCCTGACGCGGGTGCAGGACCTGGCCGACACGCTCCTGGCCCAGAAGATCTCGCAGCTCTCGGGCGTCGGCATGGTGAGCCTTTCCGGCGGCCAGAAGCCGGCCATCCGCATCCAGGCCAATCCCGTCGCCCTTTCCGCCGTGGGGATGAACCTCGAGGACCTGCGGACCGCGCTCGTGCAGGCGAGCGTCAATCAGGCGAAGGGCAGCTTCGACGGGCAGCGGCAG
>JBIJCD010000349.1:0-4204 GCA_044344895.1 Pirellulales bacterium
GTAGACGCGGGGCTTCTCGGGAACGTACTTCGGGCCCAGCCGCTTTTCGAGGTAACCGCGGGCCATCGTCACCGCCTCCGACGACAGATTCGTGGAGTCGGTGCGCATGTAGGTGATGAGGCCGACCCGGCCCTCGTCGGGCAGGTCGATCCCCTCGTAGAGCTGCTGCGCGATCCGCATCGTGCGGTCGGTCGACATGCCCAGCCGGCTGCTGGCCGCCTGCTGCAGCGTGCTCGTGATGAACGGCGGGAACGGCCGCGAACGCGTCCGCGTCACGTCGATCGACTCCACCGTGTAGCGGGCGGCGGGATCGGGACGGCCGGAGATCCGCACGACGTTCTTCGCCCGTCCGCGGCCGCCCGCCTCGTGCACCCGATCGACGTTCACGTCGATCAGACCGGCCGCCTCGGCGGCCTTCTGAACGGGCATCGACAGGTCGGCGTCCGAGGTGTTCTCCGCCTCGATCTTCACCGGCTTGCCGGCCACTTCCACCAGGTCGCAGGCGAGTCCCCGGTGGTCGGCGAGCCACGCCATGCGATCCCGCACCAGGGGCCCCCGGTCCCGCTCGTCCCGCTGGGCGAGGAACGCCGACCACTCGCTGACGAGCGTGGCGGCCCTGTCGACGTCGAACGACAGGCAGGCCGAGATCTCCCAGGACTCGGACGGCGTGAACGCCCGGATCTCCTGTTCCCGTTCGACCACGATCCGGGTGGCCACGCTCTGCACCCGGCCGGCGCTCAATCCCCCCGCTACTTTCTTCCAGAGGATCGGCGACACCCGGTAGCCCACGATCCGGTCAACGATGCGCCGGGCCTGCTGCGCCTCCACCCGCGGCATGTTGATGGCCCGCGGCGACTGGAAGGCCCGCTGGATCTCAGCCTTCGTGATGGCGTCGAAGGTCACCCGCTTGGCGCGGGCCGGGTCGACCCCCAGCACCTGGGTGAGGTGCCAGGCGATGGCCTCTCCTTCCCGGTCGAGGTCGGTGGCGAACCAGATCTCGCTGGCATCCTTGGCGAGCCGGCGCAGTTCCGCCACCTTCTTCTTCTTGTCGTCGTCGATTTCGTAGGTCGGCGCGAAGTCGTGGTCGAGGTCGACGCCGGGCACCGGTTGCTTGGATCCCTTGGGGGCCCTGCTCGGCAGGTCACGGATGTGGCCGATCGAGGCCTCCACGACGTAGCCCGGCCCCAGATACTTGCCGATGGTTTTGGACTTCGCCGGGCTCTCGACGATCACCAACTGATAGCCGCCCCGGGCGGTCTTGGCCGCGGGGGCCTCGCCGGATCGCGACGCGGCCGCGCCACGGCGCGCTGTTCCTGGTCGCTTGGACGACTTTTTGGCCATCGTGGAGGGAGCCGGAAGGTGGGCTGGAAGGGCACATCGGGATTGGCGCCGACAGGGCCGGCGCTACAATCTGCGGCCTGACTCGCTGGCCCCAAGCGTTACCCTCCGCGCTCTTTCCTTGTCAAGTCTCCGCGGTTTGGCCGACGGAGAAACAGCCTACAGGCGGTGCCATGGTCGGCTCTTTCGAGATTTTCCGGAAATATCAGCGGTCGCTGCTTGTGATCGTGGCGATCCTGGCCATGCTCGCCTTTTTCGTGCTCCCGCCGTTCCTGCAGATGGGCGGCCAGGTAGGGGGCCAGGATCCCGTGGCGGTTCGGTGGAAGGGTGGAGAGCTGCGGGAAGGCTCGCTGGAGCGGGCCGTCGCGATCCGCGCGGTCGTCAATCGCTTTCTCGGCGAGGCGGCCGCCCTGGGTGGCCGTGGCCCGACCCGGCAATTCCTCCCCGAGCAGGAGGAGCAGCTGGTTCAGACGATGCTCCTGGCCCAGGAGGCCCGCGACAACGGAATCGTCGTCAGCGACCGGGCAGTCAACGACTTTCTCGCACAGTGGACGGGCAACCTCGTGCGGCCCGAGCAGCTGGCCGACCTGCTTTCGCGGCTGCGGGTGGGGCCGCTCGCGGTGTCGCAACAAGAGGTGTTCGACGTGCTGAGGACGGAACTGGCCGCCCAGACCATGCTCATGCTGCACCAGCCGGCCTTCGGCGGCACGCCGCCCGGCTGGCGTTGGGACCAGTTCCGCCGCCTCGACCAGCAGGCGAAGGTCGAGCTGGTGCCGGTGGTCGTGGAAACATTCGCCGACCAGGTGCCCGCCCCCAGCGAGGCGGCCCTGCGGGCCCTGTACGAGAAGCACAAAAACGCCCTGCCCGAGGCCCGCAGCCCCACGCCTGGCTTCCGCGAGCCGCATCGCGTGCAGTTCGAGTATCTCGTGGCGAAGCGGGGGCTGTTCGACGACGCGGCAGCCAAGGAGGTGACTGACGAGCAGATCGCGGAGTTCTACGAAAAGAACAAGGTCGCCATGTTCCGGGCCAAGCCCGCCACCGAGACGCCTGCCGCGGCGCCGGGTGAGACGCCGACCGACAAGGCAAAGGCAGCGGTCGAAAACCCCGCCGGGAAGCCTGTCGAGAAGCCTGCTGACGGCAGGCCCGCCGAAAACAAGCCCGTAGAGACTGGGCCGGCTGACAAGAAGCCGGCCGAACCGGCAGCGGCCCCGGGGGCAGCGTCGGGCAAACTTCCGGTGTCGGTGGTGTCGTTCAAGCAGCCGGCCCCGGCTGCCGCGGCCCCGGCCAACGACAAACCGGCCAAGCCCGCTGACGCCAAGCCCGCCGACGCCAAGGATGACGCCACCCAGTTCGAGCCGCTAGAGAAGGTCAAGGACGACATCCGCAAGCGGCTGGCGCAGGCCCGGTCCGATGCGCGGATCGACGCCATCTTCACGTCCGTCGCCGGAGACGTGGCCAGCTACGCCGAAGACTACGCGTTGTGGCAGGCGCGGCGGCCGAGCGGCGTGGAGGCTCCGCGGCCGCCCGATTTGGCCAAGATCGCCGAGAAGCAGGGGCTGGAATCGGGCCGCTCGCAGCTCATCGCCGCCGACGCAGCGGTGGCCGGCGGCGGCATCGGCGGCAGCTTCGAGCGGTTCTCGGACCCCGCCAATCCATTCGGCTTCCGTTCCTGGCTGGAGCAGATGTACGGCACCGACACGATGCCCTTGCGGCCCATCACGTCCCGCGACGTGGAGGGCAACCGCTACCTGTCGTGGAAGACGGAGGACCAGCCCGAGTTCACCCCGTCGTTCCAAACCGCGAGGCAGGACGTGGAGCGCGCCTGGCGGATCATCGAAGCCCGTGGCCTCGCCCGCAGGCGTGCCGAGGAGATCGCCCGCCAGTCCCAGACGCAGAAGCAGACCCTGGCAGCGACCCTGCCGGAGCCCACCGCGACGACCGGCGGCGGCATGCAGGCGATCGAGGTGGGCCCCTTCGCCTGGTTTGCCCAGGACGCCGTTTCCGCGGGCGGTCCGCCGCGGATGTCCGATCCGGAGGGCGTGTCGATGCCCGGGGAGGATTTCATGCGGGCGGTATTCTCGCTCGAGCCGGAAGGCACGGCCGTGGCCTTCAACGAACCGCAGACGGTGTGCTACGCGATCAGGATGGTGTCGCAGGACCCCTCGCCCGAGCAGCTGCGGGAACGGTTCGTGACGGCCCGCGGTGACCGGCAAAGGACCGGCATGCTCGAGCAGAGCGAGATGTCGCGATCGTTCCGGGCGACGCTCGACGAGATGCAGAAGCGACGCGGCCTCGAATGGCAGCGGCAGCCGCGGGGCTTCGACCGCTGACGGCCGGCGTGCCTAGCGTCGGCGAGGCTCAGGCCTGCCGCGGCTTGAGCATGATCGTCGCCAACGGCGGGAGCGTCAGCGTGAGCGAGTGGTCGCGGCCGTGGTGCGGCTGCGGAGCGGCCTGGATCAGGCCGCCGTTGCCGACGTTGCCTCCGCCATACCAGGCGGAATCGCTGTTGAAGATCTCCTCGTAGGCGCCGGCGAAGGGCACGCCCACCCGATAGCCCTGCCGAACCACTGGCGTGAAGTTGCAGCAGGCGACAACGCACTGCCGGGGATCGCTCCCGCGGCGGAGGAAGGCCAGAACGCTGTCCTGCCAATTGTGGCAGTCGATCCATTCGAAGCCGCGGCCGTCGAAGTCGAGCTCGTGGAGGGCGGGCTCGCGGCGCACCAGCGCGTTGAGGTCGGCCACGGCGCGGGAGAGCCCGCGGTGGCTGTCCCACTGGAGGAGGTGCCACTGCAGGCTTTCGTCGAAATTCCACTCGGTCCACTGCCCGAATTCACCCCCCATGAACAGCAGCTTCTTGCCGGGGTGG
>JBIJCD010000410.1:0-3492 GCA_044344895.1 Pirellulales bacterium
CCCGAGCGGCGGCCGACCGTCATCGTGGGCTGACGACGGGCTCACGAGCGCGGCGCGGACGGACGGGCCGTCGGTCGCGCGGCGGCCGCGAGGCTTGCTTCCCGGGGGAACGTCCTGCCAGAATTGTCGGTCCGTGCCGCGACCGCCGCACGCCGCCACCCCCGGAGCCACCGCCCCATGCCGGCCGACGACATCCTGCTCGACGCCGAGGAACGAATGGAGAAGGCGGTGGACGTCTTCCGCCACGCCCTCACCGGGATCCGCACCGGCCGGGCCAACCCCGGCCTCGTGGACACGCTCCGGGTGGAGGTCTACGGCTCGCCGACGCCGATCAAGGCCCTGGCGAGCGTGGGCGCCCCCGAGCCCAACCAGATCGTCGTCCGCCCCTTCGACCCGGGCACCCTCAAGGACATCGAGAAGGCGATCCAGGCGAGCGACCTCGGCCTCAACCCGCAGAGCGACGGCCGTCTCATCCGCATCACCATCCCCGCCCTGTCCACCGACGTGCGGCGGAAAATGACGGCGCGGATCAAGGAACTCGCCGAGGAGGCCCGCGTCGCCATCCGCAACGTGCGCCGCGACGGCAACAAGGCCGCCGACACCGAGAAGACCGACGGCACGCTCACCGAGGACGACTGCGAGTCGACCAAGGAGGAGGTGCAGGAGCTCACCAAGAAGTACGAGGCCAAGGTGGGCGACCTCGCGAAGGCCAAGGAAGCGGAAGTGATGGAGCAGTGAGCGACGGGATTCCCTCGTCCGGTCCCGTCGGGGTGACGCAGCATGGCCGACCCAGTGGCTGACGAACTGCCGGTGCGTCTCGACGGCGTCGTCAAGCGGTACGGCAGCCGCACGGTGCTCGACGGCGTGTCGCTGGAAGTGGCCCCCGGTGTCACCGGGCTCGTGGGCCCCAACGGCGCGGGCAAGAGCACGCTCGTGCGGGCGATCCTGGGCCTGGTGCGGCTGGCGGCGGGGAGCGTGCGGGTGTTCGGCATCGATCCGGCCCGCGAGCCGCGGCGGGTCCGCAGCCTGCTTGGCGTGGTGCCCGAGGACGAGTGCTCGGTGCCAGGGCTCTCCGGCGTGGAGATGGTCCGCTACGCCGCGCGGCTGTGCGGCCTGCCCGGCACCGAGAGCCTCAGGCGGGCCCACGAGGTGCTCGACTGGTGCGACGCCGGACAGGAGCGGTATCGGCCGGTGGAGACGCTCTCGGTCGGCACGCGGCAGAAGGTGGCGTTCGCCGCGGCGATCGTCCACGATCCCCGGCTCGTGATCCTCGACGAGCCCACGAACGGCCTCGACCCGCTGGAGCGGCGGGCGATGCTGGGCCGGCTGGTCACGCTGGCCCGCGACCACGGCAAGACGGTGCTCGTCTCCACCCACGTGCTGCCCGACGTGCAGTCGATCTGCGACCGTGTCGTGGTCTTGGCCCGCGGCCGGGTGCGGCTGTCCGGCACGGTCGACGCGCTCACCCGGCTCGGCAGCCCGACCCACAGGCTCGAGGGCGACGGGCCGCTCGAGGATCTGACGCGGCTGCTCAACGCCCGCGGCGTGCGGGCCCGCCACTGCCCGCTCGATCCGGCCGGCGCCGCCGAGTGCGTGCTGCTGGAGCCGCCGGGTGACGAGCGGGTCGGCGTCGTGTGGGGGGCGGCCCGCGACGCGGGCGTCGTCATCCGCGCGCTGGGGCCGGCCGTGCGGCCGTTGGAGGAGGTCTTCGTCGGTGCGCTGCGCGACGCGGATGCGGCCGACGAGCGGGAGGCCAGCCATGCCGCTCCATGACGTCGGCTACCGCTCGTGGTCAGGCCCCCGGCTCGGTCCCGGCGCGGCCATCGGCGTGATCGCCACGACGGGCATCCGGCTGGCGTGGACGAGCCGCTGGCTGCGGCGGCTCGTGTTCTTCGCCTGGAGCCCGGCGCTCGTATTCGCCACCAGCTTCTTCGCGTTCGAGCAGGCGATCGACGAGGGGCGGCTGTCGACGATCCGCGAGGCGGCCCGCGCCGGCCGCAACCTCGACGGCGTGGGCATGCTCGGCACGGTGCTGGCCGACTCGCTCGGCGGGGATCGGTTCGCGGAGCACGCCCGCCGCGCCAAGGCGGAGCGGCGGGCCGCCCGGCCGAACATCTCGCCCGCGGAGGAGGTGAAGGCCGACATCGCCGACACCCGGCGGGTCGTCTGGTCGCGGCTGCTCGTGGCCTTCATGCGGGTGCCGCAGGCGGTGCTGCTGGCGGTGATCATCGGGCTGGTCGCGCCGCAGCTCGTCTCGCGCGACATGCGGGCCAAGGCCTGGCTCGTCTACTTCACCCGGCCCGTGGGCCGCCTGGAATACATCCTGGGAAAGGCCGCCATCCTGGCCCTGCTCGTGGCGGCGATCACGATCCTGCCCGCGCTGGCGCTGTGGTTCATGGGGGTGCTGGTGAGCCCGAGCGTCTGGGTCGCCGTCGATACATGGGACCTGCCGCTGAAGGCGATCGCGGCAAGCGTCGCCCTGGCGGTGCCGACGGTGCTGTTGTCGCTGGCGTTCTCGTCGCTGACAGCCGAGAGCAAGATCGCCAGCTTCGCCTGGTTCGCCACCTGGGCCGCCTGCTGGATCGCCCATTCCTCGCTCACCACGGCCGACATGGTCGCCGCCGCCAGGCAGGCGGACGTGGCCGAAGCATCCGGTACCGGTGTCCGCGAAGGCTCCTGGAAGGAGGATCCCTTCGCGGATCTCGACGAAGACGAATCGCCGCAGCCTCGCCGCGGGCCGCGGCCGGAGCGCGGCCGCTTCCGCTGGCTTGCGAAGGCCGCCGGCATGGACACCACGCTCGACCGCTGGGCCTGGCTCTCGCCGTATCATGCGCTCGGGGTCGTGCAGGCCTGGATCTTCGGCATCGAGACGCGGTCGGCCGCGGTCGTGCCCTGCCTCATATCACTCACGGTCGTGTCGATCGTCGCCGTGCTCGTGCTGCTCAACAGGATCGACGCCCCCACGCGGGTCTGAGTCCGCCCCTTCGTCCGCTTCACCCTCTCACGCAGCGCCATGCTCTCGCTCGCCCACGTCACGAAGCTCTACGGCTCGGTGATCGGCGTCAATGACGTGACGGTCGAGCTCGGCGGCGGCGCCCACGGGCTGCTGGGGCCCAACGGCGCCGGCAAGACGACGTTGCTGGGGTTGGTCACGGGACAGCTGCGACCCACGATGGGCCGGGTGCGGGTGTTCGGCGAGCGGCCCTTCGCCAACCCGCGGGTGCTGCGCAGGATCGGCTACTGCCCTGCCGCCGACATCACGGAACGGCGGGCTACGCCCCGGGAGTGGGTGACGTACCTGGTGCGGCTCTCAGGATTCGGCCGGCGGGACGCGGCGGACCATGCGGCCCGCGCCCTGGAGCGGGTCGGGCTCGGCGAGGCGAGCGACCGGCCCCTCTCCACGCTCTCCAAGGGGATGCGGCAGCGGGCGAAGCTCGCCGGGGCGATGGCCCACGATCCCGACCTGCTGGTGCTCGACGAGCCGTTCGACGG
>JBIJCD010000350.1:0-4176 GCA_044344895.1 Pirellulales bacterium
AACGGCGTGGAACTCGTGTTCCGCGAGAAGGGCTGGATTCCGCTCGGCTCCTGCCCGGTCCGGTTCGAGGGGGAGAACGGCTGGGTGGAGGCTGGCGACAGCGGCAAGCTCGTCTTCAGCTCGCCCGCCCTGCTCGCTGGCCGCACGGTGGAGGAGATCGGCGGCTACCCGGCCACGTTCCACGTCCGCGACTTCCTCGACTGCGTGAAGACCCGCGGCAAGCCGAAGGGCAACGCCGAGGCCGCCTGCAACGCCCACATCGCCTGCCACGCCGCCAACATCGCGATCTACCTGGGGCGGCCGGTGAAGTTCGACACCGTCAAAAACGAGTTTCCCGGCGATGCGGAGGCCAACAGGCTGCGGTCGGAAGCCCTCCGCGAGCCGTGGCGGCTGTGACCCGCGTGCGTCGCGTCGCCGCCTGTCTCTCTTCTTCCTCACACGTATCCGCCGTCTTGTCAGTTCATTCCGAGGATCCTGAGCCATGTCCCTGATGTCCGTGAACAGGTGGTCCGTCAGCAGGTGGTCCGTCAGCAGTCGCATCGCCTCCGTCGCGGCGCTCGTCGTCTGGTGCACGGTCGGCGCGGCGCTCGTCGTCGCCGAGGCCCGTGCCGCCGACGGCCGCACGCCGAAGGAACGGGCTCTCATCGCCGTCCTGCGGGGCGACGCCGCCGAGGCCGACAAGGCGGTGGCCTGCAAAGAGCTCGCCGTGTTCGGCTCGGCCGACGCGGTGCCCGACCTCGCGAAGCTCCTGGGCAACGAGCGGCTCGCGTCGTGGGCGCGGATCCCGCTCGAGGCGATCCCCGACGCCGCCTGCGATGCCGCCCTGCGCGACGCGGCCGGCAGGCTTTCCGGCCGGCTGCTCGTGGGCGTGATCAATTCGCTCGGCGTCCGCCGCGATGCGGCTGCGGTCGAGCTTCTGGCCCGACGGCTCGGCGACGGCGATCCGGCGGTCGTGGATGCGGCCGCCGCGGCGCTGGGGAACGTCGGCACGGCAGGTGCGGCTGATTCGCTCCGCAAGGCGCTGGTCTCGGCAACGCCGGCCGTGCGGGCCTCCGCCGCCGAGGGCTGCGTGCTTTGCGCAGAGCATCTGCTCACCGCGAATCAGGCCGCCGCCGCGGCGGCGCTCTACGACGCCGTGCGGAAGGCCGACGTGCCGCGGCCGCGGATCGTCGAGGCGACCCGCGGAGCGATCCTGGCCCGCGGCGAGCAGGGCGTGCCGCTGCTCGTCGAGCAGCTGCGGTCGTCCGACCGCGAGATGGCCCGCATCGCGCTGGGCACGGCCCGCGAACTGAAGGCCGTGGGCGTGGGACCGGCCCTCGTCGCCGAGCTGCCGAAGGCCACTCCGGAGCGGGCCGTGCTGCTGATCGAGGCACTTGCCGATCGCGGCGGCACCGCCGCGCTGCCGGCCATGCTGCAGGCCGCGACCTCCGGCCCGAAGCCGGTGCGGCTCACCGCGGTGCGGGCTCTCGGGCGGGTCGGTGACGCCTCGTGCGTGGAGCGACTCCTCGCCGCTGCAGCCGATGGCGACGCCGATCTCGCCGCGGCCGCCAAGACGGCGCTGGCCGAGATTGCTGGCGGCGGCAGCAAGGCTATCGACGACCAGATCCGCAGCCGGCTCGGGCAGGCGCAGGGCGCGACGTTGCCGCTGCTCATCGAACTCGTGGGCCGACGCCGGATCAACGCGGTCAACGAGGTGGCCGCGGCGCTCGGCAATGCCGACCCGGCGGTCCGCGGCAGGGCACTGGCCTGCCTCGGCGAGATCGTCGATCTCGAGGGGCTGCCGCTGCTCGTGCAGCAGGCGGTCGCGCCGAAGCATCCGGCCGATGCCGCGGCGGCCATGAAGGCACTGCGGGCGGCGAGCGTGCGGATGCCCGATCGGGAGGCGTGCGCCGACAGGCTCGTGGCCGCGCTGGCCTCGGCGCCGGCCGACGCGAAAGTGCCGCTGCTGGAGATCATCGGCGAGGTCGGCGGGACCAAGTCGCTGGCGGCGCTCGTGGCCGCCGCGAAGTCGGGCGACGCCGCTCTGCAGGATGCGAGCACGCGGCTGCTGGGCAACTGGATGACGCCCGACGCGGGGCCGTCGTTGCTCGATCTCGCCAAGAGCATGCCGGCCGGGAAGTTCCAGAGCCGGGCGTTCCGCGGCTACCTGCGGATCCTGCGGCAGTTCACGCCGAACGACGCCGACCGCAGCCGGATGGGGCAGGATGCCTACGCGACCGCGCGGACGGCAGACGACCGCAAGGCGGTGCTCGACGCGGTGCGGCGGACGCCCACGATGGACATGCTGAAGCTCGCCGTCGAGGCGGGGGCGACGCCCGAACTCCGCGAGGAGGCCCGCATCGCCACGGCGACCATCATGTCGAAGATGGGCGAGGCGACGCCGGAGGCCTGGGCCCTCGCGGGCCGGCTTGGGCTGCCGAAGGTGCAGCTGGAGATCCTGCGGGCCACGTACGGGGCCGGCGACGTGCAGAAGGACGTGACGACGCCGCTGCGGAAGGTCGTGGGCAACGTGCCGCTGATACCGCTGCCGGCCGCCGGCTACAACGCGAGCTTCGGCGGCGATCCCGCGCCGGGCAAGCCCAAGCGGCTCACGATCCAGTACAAGCTCAACGGCACGCCGGGCGAAGCGTCGTTCGCCGAGGACGCGACGATCCTGCTGCCTGTGCCGGGGGCCGCCGCGGCCGCCGCAACGGGCGGCTTCAAGAAGCAGACGCTCACGGAGCGATTCGTCGCCGAGGGCTGCGACATCGCCGACTTCGACCACGACGGCCACATGGACGTCACGGCCGGCCACTCGATCTGGTACGGCCCGGACTTCGCCCGCCGGGCCGACTTCACGCCGCCCGCCGACAACCCCAGCGGCCCGAACAAGACGCCCTACGATCCCGCGAAGGGCTACTCGGACTACTTCCTCGCCTATGCCCACGATTTCAACGGCGACTCCTGGGCCGACATCCTCGTGTTCGGCTTTCCCGGCGATCCGGCGCTGCTCTACCTCAACCCGCAGGGCAAGCCGGGTGCCTGGGAGAAGCATGCCATCTTCGACGTGGCCGACGGCGAGTCGCCCGACCTCAAGGACGTGACGGGCGACGGCAGGCCCGAGTTGCTCGTGCACTCCAGCGACATCGACAAGCCGAAGAACGCCCAACAGGGCGGCCAGCTGGGCTTCGCCGAGATCGACTGGAAGAATCCGCTGGGGAAGGCCCGCTTCCGGCCGATCACGCCAAAGTCGCCTGAGAACGACAAGAAGTACTTCCGTTACACCCACGGCTACGGGGCGGGCGACGTCAACAAGGACGGCCGCGTCGACATCCTCACGAAGGACGGCTGGTTCGAGCAGCCGGCCGACATCGCTCGGGACACGATCTGGCCGTTCCATCCGGGTCCGTTCGGGCCCACGCAGGGGGGCCGCGGCGGTGGGCACATGCACGTCTACGACGTCAACGGCGACGGCCGCAACGACGTGGTCACCAGCTACGACGGCCACGGCTTCGGCCTCGGCTGGTTCGAGCAGAACGCCGACAGCAGCTTTACCGAGCACAAGATCATGGGGCGGACCCCCGAGGAGAACGCCCAAGGGGTGAAGTTCAGCCAGCTGCACTCGATGCGGCTCGTCGACATGAACGGCGACGGGCTGGCCGACATCGTCACGGGCAAACGCCGCTGGGCCCACGGCATCAACGGCGACGACGAGCCCAACGCGCCGCCGGTGCTCTATTGGTTCGAGCTGAAGCGCGACGGGAAGGGGGGAGCCCAGTTCATCGCCCACCAGATCGACGACGACAGCGGCGTGGGCACCCAGGTGACCGTCGGCGACCTCAACAAGGACGGCAAGCCGGACGTCATCGTCGCCAACAAGCGGGGCGTGTTCACGTTCACACAGCAGTGAACCACCGGAGACCGACGCCCGGGGGCGTGCCTGTGCGGCTACGGCTGCAGCCCAGGTGCGATCCGCTTGCGTGCTAGGCTCTGTCTGAAAACTCCGCTCGGTCTTTTTGAGCGGCTCGTCGTTGCCTTCGCCCGCCGTATCGCCTTGATTCGTCTTGGCTCAGCCGCCTCGATCCGCTCAAAAATCCGCAGCGCAGCCAACCAGGCTGAGTTTTCAGACAGAACCTAGTCCGCATCCCGGTTTGGTGTAGCGACGGCTTCGGGGCGGCAAAAGTCTCGTCGCGTGGG
>JBIJCD010000351.1:0-4171 GCA_044344895.1 Pirellulales bacterium
TTCCGGCGACGTCCGGTCGCCCGGAACACCGGGCGGACGGACGCCATCGCAATCCCGCCACCACGCCTCTGTCACGGCTCGTGCTTCGTCGCGGGATAAGAACCAAGGCATTTCATGCACTGATCCCATATCCTGCTGTCGAACGGGCCGATCCCCGCGATGGCCGACGCTCGCATGCGTCTGTATCTCCTGTCCGGCAGTGGCCGTCGTGTCGCCTTGGTTTCTGTCTGCGTGATGGCGGCACGGGGCGTTCGCTCAGCGCAGGGGCATCCGCGGCCACCACCAGGTGAGGCTCGTCCACCATGCGGGCAGCCACCGGTGTCGCTGCCCGCCACCACAGCAATCTGCAGCACAGCTGCCGGAGCAGCAGTGGCACACATAGCCCACCTTCCGCACGACCGTCGGCACATCCTCGTCCACGGCGTTCGCCCTGATCCTCTTGCATGATCGCACGCGGCCGCGGCACGCGCACGATGCCTCGCTGCAACTCGTGCAATTCGCGCGGGCGCCGTGCCCATCGAGAAACCGGGGCGTGCTGCCGCAGCCGGGCACGCAGATCGGCTCGCACGTCACGTCGAACTCGATGGTGGCCCGCTTCTTTGTGCCAGGCTCGCACACGCACACGGGTGCGAGCCCGCAGGTGGTGCCGCAGTGCATGCAGCGTGGCGGTTCGCGTTCTATCGGCTCCACGTCGGGCCTCGGCTTGTCGGCCGCGCCGCAGGCGAGCAGCACGATGGTGAGCAGCAGGGAGGTGATGGCCAGCTTGTGCATGATGGGATGTTCCACGTGGAGATGACGCCTCAGAAGTCGTAGTCGAACCGCATGCCGTAGGCATCGGTGATGCTGTTTCCGGCACGTCGGTCTTCGAGGAATGCGCGGATGTAGTTGAATTTCCAGCGCGTGTACGGGTTGAGGTACCAGTTGAGGCCGACGGTGAAGTCGGTGAGGTTGTTGCCGTTGATATCCTTGTCGTTGAGCACGATGTTCGAGTAGCGAGCGGCGATCTCCCAGGCGCCCAGGCCCGTCTGGATGCCCTGTGATGTCGTGCGCGCGCGGAAGAAGTTCTCGAAGGGCACGACGCGTCTGTGGATGCCAAGCTTGCGGTCGTAGGGGCGGTGCTCACCGGTGAGGAAGTAGCTCACCTGTGCCATGTAGCCATTGAAGAAGAGGTCAGGGCGACCGGGGCGATGCACCGCGGCGAACGCGTATTCCGACTGGAGCGACAGCGGTCCGAGGATGAGCGCGAACTCCGGATCGAAGAGCTGGAAGTGATCGACGTCCGCGATGTTTCCGGTGTCGACGAAGATCGGGGCGAATGGACTGGGGGCTCCGTTCTGGTAGTTGCTCGGCGACGGCGGTCCGACCGGGCCGAAGACATTGTTGGGCTGTTGTTTGCGGATTTCCGGGGTGTTGCGGAAGCGGACTTGGTTCTGGGACGCATCGCGGTAGCTGTAGGCTGAGCCGAGATGCAGGTAATACCGGCCATCGCTCGCTTCGTCCCACCAGGGCAGCCACGTGCCGCGCATCGTCAGGGCCTGGCCGCTGTCGAAGGAGTCGTTGCCGGTGTTGTCGCTGTTGGTGCGGAACGTGCCGATCGCCCAGGTGGCGAGTTCGTCTTCCGTGGTGCCGTAGGCCATCACGCCCATGTTGCGGGCAGGAGCGAAGGTGTCGACAAGCGACCTTTCCATGAACGTGTTGTTGCGGTTCTGCGTCACGCGTTCGAGCGAGAATGGCTCGAAGTAGTGGCCGACGCGCACGTTTTGGAGCCATGGCAACTGCTTCCACTCGATGTAGTTGTCGAGGTAGCTGGGCTGGTTGGCCAGCGCGAAGTCGACGCCGAGGGAATACTCGAAAACCTCGAAGGCAGTGCCACGGCCGCCGATGCGGAGGCGGCGAAACTGCGCACCGTCCTGCAGGTCGCCGACCGCGGTGCGGCTGACAGCATCCTGCCCGAAGTACACCTGGTCGGCCTGCATCTGGCCGCTGAGGATGAACGTGAGCTTCTTGGCGTCGTCCTGTTTCGTCTTGTCAGCGGCGGTGGTGAGTCTTCCGAGGCTCTTTTCGACGCTGGAGAGCCGGTCGGCGACCGTCTCCGCCCCCTCGCCGCCAGGGTCGGTTGTGCCGTCCCCCTCTCCGCGCTGCGGCGGGGCCCTCGTGGCCCGGAGGTCCTCGATTTCCTTTTCCAGCCGCGCGATGTCCGCCTGCAGGCCCTCGATGGCTGCCGTCGGTGGCGGAATTTCCTCGGCGATCGCAGGGCCCCGGGCGACTGCTGGCGGTGCGAGGGCAAGCAGGCAGCACGCGACGGCGGACGCCCCCGCTACACGGTGACAGACGCGGATTCGATCGGCGATGAAGGAGAGCACGTCACCCCTGCGGGCAAGCGATTCACGCCGGTGCTAGTGCCTGGTGTCATTCACGGTGGCATGACTGGGCGTACAGCCCGTGTTATCGACACAACCTCCCTCGCCGGATGAGTCTTCCCAGGCTGCCGATCCTGCCGGGCCGCCCAGAAGACGCCCAAAAAGCCCCTTGAGAAGCCCGGGAGGCCACCCTTGATCGGCCCGGACATCAGCGTCGTCGCACGAAGTCCTCGAGGGCGGCGGCGAGCGTGCGGCCGTCGACGACGGCGTGCTCCCAGAGCTGCCACATGTCGAGCACGGCCCGGGGCCTCCGGCCGATGGCCCCCAGCGCCGCCCCCAGCCGGCGCATGCCCGATTGTGGCTGCACGAGGGCGGCGATCTCCTTGGGCAGATCCTGCGTGGCGTCGTCGGAGACCACACGGATGCCCGCGCAGGGGAGCCCGGCGTCGCGGGTGGCGGCTGCGACCGCGTAGGTCTCCATGTCGACGACCGCCGCGCCGGTGGCGGCCGCCAGGTCGCGTTTCGCGGCGGCGGTGGTGACGACGCGGTCGACGCTCACGATCCCGACATCGTCGGTCTTCCACGGCCCGACCTCGAGTTCGAATGGCGGGCCACCCACGCCGCTCAGCGCCCGCCGCGGCCGGACGACGCTGCCGCGGGCCAGGATGCGGTCGAGCCCGCCGGCGAATCCGGCCGAGACGACGACCGTCGGCCGATGGCCGTCGACAAGCAGCCGCGTGGCCCGCGCGGCCGCGGTGCCGCCCGCGCCAGCGACGCACCAGGCGACCCGCCGGTCGGCGATCAGCCCCTCATGGATCGAAAGCTCCGCGGCCTGGAAGTCGACGACCTCGCGGGCCAGGGCCGCGAACGCGTCGGCCTCGACGTCCATCGCGAACACGACGGCCGCAACGCACGGGAGCCGGGGCGGTGAGAGCGGGTCGGAAGCCATGGGAATAAGTGTCGGCGAGGCCAGCGTCGTTGGAAAGGCCGCCGCCCTGCTAGTGCGCATCTCGGTTTGGTGGAGCGACGGCTTCGGGGCGGCAAAAGTCTCGTCGCGTGGGCCGAGGCGGCCCAAAGCTCCTCGAGCGTTCGCCGACCCCTCGCCTCCGTCTCCAGGTTTGCCAAGTCGTCGCTACAGCTCAACCAGATGCGCTTTAGCCGGCTCAGTGGCCAAGGAGATAGTGGATCACGGAGAGCGGATTCCACCAGCAGACGCCGCTGCAGCGGGCGCAGTCGCAGGGCTCGGCGGGCACCATCGTCGCCTCGTACTTCGGCACCTTTTCCACCTTCTCCGCGCCGTCGGCCTTGTAGAGCCTCTTCTTGACGATCACCTTCCCGCAGGGCGGGCTGCAGCGGCATTCGGCCGATTCCGCGCACCAGCAGTCGTAGCCCCGGGCGCAGGCATATTCGCACTTCATCGAGTAGACGGTCTGCTTCGACTTCTGCTCCTCCCACGTGGCCTTGCAGGCCGGCGTGCACGCCCGGCACGGGGACTCGTCGGTGCAGCTGCAGGCCTGATCGGCGGCGAGCGCGATGGTCGCCAGCGCCGGCAGCACGAGTGCGATGGAGGCCACGAGTGTCCGTCTGGTCCGTTCGGTCATGGATGATCTCCGCACGGTGGGCCGTCGGTCAGAAGTCGAAGGCCAGCCGGGTGCCGAAGCCGTGGATGCCGCCGCTGCCGTTGTAGCTCGTCGCCGGAGTGCCGGCCTTGGTCCAGGGGGTGCTCACGAAGTCGCGGTAGGTGAAGTCGTAGTTGAAGTAGACGCGGGCATTGGGGTTGAGCAGCCAGTTGAGACCGAGCGTCATCCCGT
>JBIJCD010000352.1:0-4166 GCA_044344895.1 Pirellulales bacterium
CGCGATCGACAGTTTTATCGCCGCAAAGCTCGCCGAGCATGGTCTCGATCCCGTGCCGGAGTCCGACCGCCGCACTCTCATCCGGCGGCTGTCGTTCGATCTCATCGGCCTGCCGCCTGCGTCCGACGACGTCGAGTCGTTCGTCAACGATCCTTCTCCCGACGCGTACGACCGTCTCGTCGACCGGCTGCTCGCCGACGGCCGCTACGGCGAGCGCATGGCCCGGCGCTGGCTCGACCTGGCCCGTTACGCGGAAAGCGACGGCTACCGGCAGGACGCCTTCCGTCCCACGGCCTGGCGGTATCGCGACTATGTCGTGCGCGCGTTCAACGCCGACATGCCCTACGACCGCTTCATTCGCGAGCAGCTGGCCGGCGACGAGATCGCCCCCGCCGATCCCGACGCCGTCGCCGCGACCGGTTTTCTCCGCCAGACCCCCTACGAATACAACATCGCCGACATCGAGCGATCGTGGGCCGACGTGCTCAACGAGGTGACCGACGTCACCGGCGACGTGTTTCTGGCGATGGGCATGGGCTGCGCCCGCTGCCACGACCACAAGTTCGACCCGATCCTGCAGCGCGACTACTACCAGCTGCAGTCCTTCTTCGCCGCCCTGCGCTGGCGGGACGACGTGCCGCTGGTCACGGCCGCCGACCTCGCCGGCCACAGCGATGCCCAGCGGGCCTATGCCGCGAAGGTCGCCGAACTGAAGGCCGGGCTGCGCGGGATCGAGGAGGCGGCCACCTCGGAAAAGGCCTGGGCCGGCAAGCTGCCCGCCAACCGCTTCCCGCCGGAGATCCAGGCGATGGTGCTCACGCCACCCGCCCGCCGCACGCCCCGCGAGGAGCAGCTGGCCCTCTTCGCGCTGCGGCAGTTGTCGTTCACGCCGGCCGGCCTGCCCGACGACGAACGGGCCCGCTACGAAACGCTTTCCAAGGAGCTCGCCGCCTTCGAGGAATCACACCGGGCCGACAAGCCCGAGCCGGCGCCGACGACCCTGACCGTGGGCGACGTGGGCGACGTCGCGCCGCCGACCACCGTGGCCGGCGCGGCCGACCAGACGCCGGTCGAGCCGCGGATCCCGACCGTGCTCGGCGGAGACCTGCCCGCGATCGTGCCACCTCCCGCCGGCGGCTCCACCGGCCGCCGTGCGGCGCTGGCCGGCTGGATCGCCTCGCCCGACAACCCGCTCACCGCACGGGTATTCGTCAACCGGCTCTGGCAGTGGCACTTCGGCCGCGGCCTGGCCCCGAACACGAGCGACTTCGGCCAGCTCGGCGGCCCACCGAGCCACCCCGAACTCCTTGACTGGCTGGCATCCGAGTTCGTCGCCAGCGGCTGGAGCGTCAAGCACGTGCAGCGGCTCATCGTCACCAGCGCCGCCTACCGGCGCAGCAGCCTCCCGGGCACGGCAGGCTCCGTCGCGGCGGCGTCCGACCCGCACAACGCCCTCTTCTGGAGATTCGACTGCCGCCGGCTCGACGCCGAGCAGGTCCGCGACGCTGCGCTCGCGGTGTCGGGCGATCTCGACCCGGCGGCGGGCGGTCCGAGCGTGCCGCCGACGAAGCCGCGGCGGGGCATCTACACGACCGTGCTGCGAAACACCCGCGACGCAATCTGCGACGCCTTCGACTCGCCCGACGGCTACTCCAGCTGCGCCCAGCGCAACACCACCACCACGCCGATGCAGTCGCTGTTTCTCATCAACGGCGACTGGATGCTCTCGCGGGCCCGGTCGCTGGCGCTCGCGCTCGACCGCACCGGCATCAGCGACGACCGCGTGCTCGCGGCCGAGGCGATCCGCCGGGTGACCGGCCGCGAGCCGACGCCGGAGCGGCTCGATGCCGCCGTGCGGTTCCTCGCAGAGCAGCGGAGCCGGCTCGACGACGGATCATCGACGCTCTCGATGACCCTGGCGCAGCGGATGCCTCAGCGGGATGGCCGGGCGGCCGTAATCGACCCGTCGCTGCCGGCGGCGGTGATGACGGTGCCGGGCAGCAAGCCGGGGGTGGAGAACGAGAAGAAGCCGGGAGACGCGGCGGCCAAGCCGTCCGAAGGCACCTTCCCCGTCGCAGACTTCACCATCGAGGCCCACGTGATCCTGCAATCGCTGTTCGCCGACGCCACGGTGCGAACGATCGCCTCACAGTGGACGGGCAGCCCCAAGCAACCCGGCTGGTCGTTCGGGGTGACGAGCGAGAAGTCGAAGTACCGCCCGCGCAACCTGATCATCCAGCTGGCCGGCGGCGGGTCGGGCGAGTCCGACGCCTACGCCGTGGTGCCCTCCGACATCCACCTCGACCTGCAGCGCCCCTACTACGTGGCCGCGAGCGTGAAGGTGTCGGATCCCGCCGACCGCAGCGTGACCTTCTACGTCAAGGATCTCTCCGACACCGACGCGCCGCTGGTCGTCAAGCGGGTCGAGCACGGCTTCGGCGGCTCGTACGCGCCGCCCTGCGCGTTCGCCATCGGCGGCCGCGACACGCCGGCCGACGCCAAGGCGGACGGCGGCCGCAGCGTCTGGGACGGACTCATCGACGACGTGCGGCTGTCGGTGGGGGCGCTCGCCCGCGGCGAGCTGCTCTGGGAGCGCGGCGTTGGCGGGAAGGTGGTCGGCTTCTGGACGTTCGAGGAGTCGCCGGGGTTCGCCGAGGACGCCTCCGGCCACGGACGGTCCCTCGCCCGCGGCGGCCTGCAGCTGCCGCCGGTCCGCGACCTGCGCCGCTACGAGGCGGTCGTCGACCTCTGCCACGTGCTTTTCAATTCGAGCGAGTTTCTTTACGTCGAGTGACAGCCGGCGGCTGCCGCCCACGCTCGGCCCACACGCCCACCAGGAACCCCAGCATGTCGTCACTCGCCCGCTCCCTCGGCCTGCCGCACCACGCGGCCGCGACCTCGCGGCGGGAATGGCTCACGCAGGCCGGGGCCGGGTTCGGGGGTCTGGCCCTGGCGTCGCTGGTCGGCGGCGAGGCCGCGCGGGCGTCCGGCGCCGACCCGCTCGCCACCCGGCCGCCCCATCACAGGGCCCGCGCCACGAGCGTGATCTTCCTGTTCATGGAAGGGGGCCCAAGCCACCTCGACCTCTTCGACCCCAAGCCGCTGCTGCGGAAGCTGGCCGGCAGCAAGCTCCCCGAGAGCTTCGGCAAGGTGATCACGGCCATGGGCGAGGTCGGTTCGCCGCTACTCGCCGATCAGCGCACCTGGGCGCAGCACGGCCGGTCGGGCACGTGGGTGAGTGACTGGCTGCCGCACACCGCGGAGATCGTCGACGAGATCGCGGTGATCCGCTCCTGCGTCGGCGACGGCATCAACCACTCGGGCGGCGTCTGCCAGATGAACACCGGCGCCGTCATCGGCGGCCGGCCGAGCCTGGGCGCCTGGGTGACCTATGGCCTGGGCAGCGAGAACGCGGACCTGCCGGCCTTCGTGGTGATGCAGGACAGCGACGGCCAGGTGGTGAACGGCCCGCGGAGCTGGGGCGCGGGCTTCATGCCGGCGGTCTACCAGGGGGCCCGGATCAGCGGCGGCACTCCGCCGATCCCCAACCTGTTCACGCCGCAGGGCGTGGGCATGGCGCGGCAGCAGGCGAAGCTCGCCCTGCTCGACGAATTCAACCGCGCGTACGCCGCCGCGGTGCCCGATCAGACCGAGCTCGAGGCCCGCATCCGCAACTACGAGCTCGCCTTCCGCATGCAGGCCGCGGCCCCGCTGGCCGTGAATCTCGACGAGGAGACGGCCGAGACGCAGCGGCTCTACGGGCTCGACAAAAAGGAGACCGCGTCGTTCGGCCGCAACTGCCTGCTCGCCCGCCGGCTGGTGGAACGGGGCGTGCGGTTCGTGCAGCTCTATCACGGCGCCGGCAGCAAGTGGGACAGCCACGCGAAGATCGAGAAAAACCACACCGAGCTGTGCCGGCAGATGGACCAGCCGGTGGCGGCGCTCGTGAAGGACCTGCGCCGCCGCGGGCTGCTCGACTCGACCCTCGTGATCTGGGGAGGCGAGTTCGGCCGCACGCCGATGAGCGAGAAGGGTGATGGCCGCGACCACAACCCCACCGGCTTCACGATGTGGATGGCCGGCGGTGGCGTGCCGGGCGGCATCACCGTGGGTTCGACCGACGAACTGGGGCTGCGGGCGGTCGACGAGCGGATGCACGTCCACGA
>JBIJCD010000353.1:0-4161 GCA_044344895.1 Pirellulales bacterium
GCCAACAGGTCGTGCTCGCCGTCGGTGAGGAACGCCGCTGCGAGGTAGGGCTCGACGGCCGCTCCCCGGCGCATGACCATGAGCCTCCGGGCGTCGGCCGCGAGCGACGTCAGGGCCGTCTCGTCCCCGACCCGCAGCATGGCGACGGCGTCGGTGTAAGTCCGCGACACCGTGTCCGCCGCATCCGCCACCGGCCGCTGCTCGAAGTCGAACCGTGCGTCGACCGCGATGGGCCGGCGAACCTCGGGCTGGCCGCGACCTGCGGGCGCGAACAGTTCGCCCACCGCATCCAGCTTCACCCGGCATCGAATCGCCTCGGGCGCTGCCGCGACCATGGCCTCCCCCGCCTCCCGGGATGCGGCGTCAGGGGTGGCAGCCGATTCCCCGTCCACCGGCTTGGCCACCGGCTTGGCCACCGGCTCGGCCACCGGTTCATTCGAGGAGGGCCCGTCCGCAGAGGGTTCGTTTGCGGCAGCCGCTTCCGGCGCGGGCTCAACCTGGGCGGGCTCGACCGTTTCCCCTGGTCCTGGCACCGGCTCCCCTGCCGTCGCCTCCAGATCCTCGCCCCGGGCCATGCCGCAGGTGGCCAGCGCGGCGAGCAAGACCCACGTCGGCATACCGGCCACTGCTGCCCGGTGTCGCGCCCGACGTCCCGCTGTTACGGAGCCCTGTCTCATAGCGCCTCCACGTTCCCCATCCCGATTCCCCATCCGTCCCAGAAACCCCCGGAGACTATTTCGGCAGAATGGCCTCCAGAGCACCCGCACCAAGTGTCCAAGTGGAAAAAACGGCCTTTTTCAAGGACGAAAAGAATCTGCGAACATGTCCTGCGAGAAATCATTCCTGCGGTAAGATGATGGCTGGCAAGGGGTTCTGGACGCTGGCTGCCTCAGGCGGGAGGTGGGGTGGAATCGGCCGCGGCTGGAATCCTCAAGAAACGTCTGCCGGTGAGAACCACGGCGACGCGACCCGCGTATAACTTTCACGAACTCGGCCCTGCGGGCGATAGGTTACGGAAGACCTGGGCACGCAGACATCGGCATGTGACTGACCTGTGTCGCGCCGGCCCTTGACTGTCCGAACCTAGCGCTGAACGTGGCCCGATTCGTCGGATTTTGGCTGCGGCCCCACGGCCGCGGCCGAAATTCCGTGTTTCGCCTTTCAACCCTCGGCATGGAGTGCCGGGAACGGAGGTGTCTGATGCGGCCCAACGTCTTCGATCCGACCGACCACCACTTCGACCCGGTCGATGATCGGTTTGATCACGATCCGTCCAAGTCTTCTCAGCAGGACCCGCACCCGCGGTCCCACCGGGATGCCGGCGACGAGCAGTCGCTGCACCTGTTCCGCGGCCCTGCTCGCCTCGATGCCGACGGCACATCTGCCCGGAGCGGCGTGCCCGGCGTCGGTCCCGAGGATGACGAGGTGCTCTCGATCGAGGATCTTGCCACTCGGTTCAACGTCTCGACGAAGACGATCTCCCGGTGGCGTGATCACGGCCTGGTCGCCGAGCGGCATCTCGTCGGCGGGCGGCGGCGGGTCGGGTTCCTCGCCAGCGCCGTCGAGCGGTTTATCCGCGCCAACCCGCTGCGAATCGAGCGGGGCAGCCGTTTCAGCCAGATGTCGCCCGACGAGCACGACCGGATCATTGCCTGGGCCCGCCGGCTCGCCGCGGCAGGGGCCTGCCCGGCCGACGTCCATCGCCGTATCGCCAGCCGACTCAACCGCAGCGTGGAAACCATCCGCTACACGATCAAGCGTCACGATCAGGATCATCCCGAGGCGGCGGTGTTCCAGGCCACGGGTGGCCGGCTGCGTCCCGAGAACTGCGACCGCATCTACCAGCAGCACCTGCGGGGCGAATCGGTGGAATCGATCGCGGGCCGCTACCGCCGGTCGAAGGCGAGCATCTACCGCGTGATCCTCGCCCAGCGGGCCCGGCAGATCATGCAGCTGCCGCTCGACTTCATGCCCAACGCCCTGTTTCAGCGGAAGAGCGCTGAGAAGGTCGTGAACCAGCCTTTCCCTGGCGCCGACGAGCCGGCGAAGCGGGTCCGGCGTCCGGCCGGACTGCCCGCGTACCTGGCGAGCCTCTATGAAGTGCCGCTGCTCACCCGCGAGCAGGAGGTCTGGCTGTTCCGCAAGTTCAACTACCTGAAGTTCAAGGCCTCGTCGCTGCGGTCGCAACTCGACCCCGACCGGCCCAACGCCCGGCTCATGGACCAGATCGACCGGCTCTACGCCGAGATCGTGGAGATCAAGAACCGCATCGTCAGGTCAAACCTGCGGCTCGTGGTGTCGATCGCCAAGCGGCGAGTGTCGGCGGGTGACGGTTTCTTCGACCTCGTCAGCGACGGCAACATGTCGCTGATCCGGGCCGTGGAAAAGTTCGACTACGCCAGGGGCAACAAGTTCAGCACCTACGCCTCCTGGGCGATCATGAAGAACTACGCCCGGACCATTCCCGACGAGCACCGTCATCGGGATCGCTTCCGCTCGGCCGACATGGAGCTGCTGCAGTCGGCCGCCGACCGGCGGGCCGACGAGAATCAGCAGCGGCTCGCGGAACGCGACCGGCTGCGGCAGGTGGGCAAGTTCCTCGACCGGCTGGATTCCCGCGAGCAAACGATCATCATCCGGCGATACGGCCTCGACCACGAGCATGAGCCGCAGACGCTCAAGGAGGTCGGCTCGGCCCTCGGCGTCACCAAGGAGCGGGTCCGCCAGATTGAGGCGAAGGCGCTGGAGAAGCTGCGGGAGGCCGCCACCGCGGGCGGCGTGTTGCCCGAGCTCGAGTAGTCGCAGGCGGCTTTCCGCTGCGGCACCACGCGGGGTCTGTCAGCGGATTGGCGCGTCGAGCGAGGCTGGCACCACGCCCGACGCTGCGGCCGGCTGTGGATTCGTGGCCTTGCGGCTGCCCGCACGGGCCTGCTGGGGCTCCGGCCGGGCTGGCTTGGGGATGGCGTCCGCGAGCTGCGGCTGCGGCTGGCCCAGCGGCGCAGACCGCCGGTCGACCGCCTGGACGGGCGACTGGCTCGTGCCGGCGAGGAAGTTGTCGATCGCCGCCGCCTCGCGGAGGTGGGTGAAGTACCGCGACATCTCGATCCGCTGCTTCTTCTCGTGGATGTCGTCGAAGAGCTCGCTGCGGACCTCCTCGAATTTCACCTGGGCGGCCGGCGTGTAGCCCTCGCAGAACAGCACGAGGAACCGGTCGGCGATCTGCACGATCCCGGAAAGCTCGCCCGGCTTGAGCGCGAAGGCCTGCCGCTCGAGCGCCGGCTGGCCGCCGTGCTGCTGGATCGGCGGCACTTCACCGCGAAGGGCGCGGCTGGTGGGATCGGCCGAATACTGTTCCGCGAGATCGCCGATCCGTTCCGATGTGGGATTCTGCCGCGCGAGCTGCCACACCTCCTGAGCCCGCCGCTGGCTGTCGAGCACGATGACGCGGCAGCGGCACCGCGGCCCGAACGTCGCCTGGAAGGCCTTGTCGAGGTCCTCCTGCGTCACCGGCACCTTGCCCACGAGCTGCTTGAGCGCCACCGACGGCTGCACGACGTCCTCGATGTAGTGCCGCAGCGGGATCTTCTCGTCCTTGGTCACGCGGGCGAACCAGGCGTCCACGTCGGGGGAGCCGTCGGGCCTGCGGAAGCCCATTGATTCGGCCGCCCGGGCGATCTCCGAGTCGATGTCGGCCTGCGACACCGCCCGCCGCTCCCGTTTGAGGGCCTGCTCGATGAGCCGCCGCGTGATGAGGATCTCCAACACATCGGCGCCATGCCGCTCCAGGCACTTCTCGCGCACCTCGGCGATCATGATGGGCTGGCCGTTGACCCGCGCGGCAACGTCGGGAGCGGCCGCTGACTTCGCCTTGTCGTTGAGGACGTTCTCGACCGTCGCCGCATCCTGGAGCCCGCGGAACACCTCGCTGGAGATGGTCCGGCTCTTGCGCTCCCGCAGGTCCTCGAGCAGCCGCGGGCGGACCGACTCCAACGTGACGTCCGCGGCCGGCAGACGGTCCTCGCACTTCACGACGATGAACTGGTCGGCCACCTGCACGACCGAGGAGATATCGCCGGGCTGCAACGCGAACACCACCCGCTCGAAGCCGGCATCCCCGGAATGACGGCGGATCGGCTGCACCCAGCCGTTGGCGCTGGCGCT
>JBIJCD010000512.1:0-2592 GCA_044344895.1 Pirellulales bacterium
ATGACGGCGGCGCCGGTTCGGGCCGGCTGGCCGTTCGAGTGGCCGTCCATCCATCCGCTCATCTGGCCGGTCGGCTGCCAGACCTGCGGACCGTGCGGCGGCGCGGCGCACGCCTCGACGCCCTACGGCGACACCGGGTGCGGTCCAAAGTATTGCGGGGCCGTGCACGACGATCCCTGTGGCGTCGACCCCTGCGATTCCTGCAATCGCTGGCAGGGGTGCAACGGCGCCCGGCAGATGCCCGACATGCTCGCGCCGTGGCAGCTGCCCCCCGGCCGCGGTTTCCAGAACGCGGCCCAGATCGGCTATGCCGGCAATGGCGGGGGCGGCATCTGCACCGACTGCCGCCGGCCACCCTACCTGCTCTGGTGATTGCGGCGGCCCCGATCGCGGGCCGCGACGGCTGCGGCGAACGTGATCTCGTCGCCGCGTGCCCGACAGGCGGCAAGCAGGTCGTCCCACGCGTCGCCGGCGGCCGCCAGGTCGACGAGTGAAGGCAGCATGCCGGCGGCCTGCATGGCGCTGGGCATGCGGGCGTCCGCCGGCCGTTCGAGCGCCGCGGCGAGCGCCTCGCGGGGTCGGCCCAGCCGCGATAGCAGGAGCACGAGCGTGTCGGCCGGCAGCGTGCCGGCATCCTCGAGACGGGCCCGCGCGGCCTCGCGGCGGAAGTGCCCGATCGCGCGGTCGACGTCGCGTCCGAGCAGCGCCGCGTAGAAGAGTCGGGACGATTCCCCCATCTCCTCGAACGGCGGTTCGCCCGGGTAGACGACATCAGGGGGCAGCCGGCAGGCATAGCAGGCCAGCTCCCAGGCGACGGTCACCGCGGCGGGATCGGTGCAGACCCGTGCGATCCGCAGGACCGACTGCAGGTGCGAGACGTCGACGTGGATCGCGCCGTTGTCGCCACCCGGTGCGTGGCCCAGCGCCTCGATGAGCGGCAGCAGCGACGCAGGCGGATCATTCGCGTCGGCAGGGCGGATGCCGCGGCCGGCCAGATCGTGGCCGAGCGTGTGGACGATCTCCCGCCGCAGGTGGTGGGCGAGCACGCCGGCGGCCCGCTCCTGCCGTCGCGCCGGCAGCCGCGACACGGCCTGTTCGTAGGCGGTGATGGCGCTGCAGGTGCCCTGCGTGCGGATGACGAGATCGATGCCGAGCGACGGATCGACCCCCTCCCACAGGGCGACGTGGACGATCTCCTGCAGCCGGTTCGCGGCGGCCTCGTCGGTGGCCGGATCGGATGCCGCCATGATCGCCTCGGCCTGTGCGGCCAGCTGCGCCGCCACCTCCGCCGGCTCGGCCGCCGCCCGCAGATACATCCAGCCTGCCGCCACCTGGCCCTCCTCGAGGAGCGGCCAGCCCACCTCGCGGCACGCCGCCAGCGACATGTCATCGAGCCGGTCGCGGGCGTCCGCCGGCACCTCGGCCAGGTCGCCGGTCGCGGGGAGACCGAGCGCCATCCGCGCCTCCAGGAGCCGCGCGTCGAACAGGGCGTGCCAGCGGCGGCGGTCGCGCAGCGAGGCCACCAGGGCCGCGAACATCGCCGCGGTGCCATGGCCCTCCGCCGCGGACTCGAGCGCGGCGAAGGGATCGTGCGGGTCGGAGGGGCGGTCGGGCTGACTACTCATGGCGAGAGGCTCCGCTGGCGGAGGGATTCGTAGGCGAGGACGGCCGCCGTGGCGGAGACGTTGAGGCTGTCGGCGGCGCCGTGCATCGGCAGCCGCACCGAATCGAACTCGATCGTGCCGGCGGCGGCTGCCTGCCGCCAGGCGGGTGAAACGCCGAGCGCTTCGCTGCCCAGCAGGATCGCCGTGCGTCCCGCGAGCCGGGCCTCGTGCCAGGTCAGCCTGCCGTCGGGCATCGCGGCGATCACCCGCCGCCCATGGCGGCCGCACCAGGCGATCGCGTCGTGAGCCGTGGCCACCGCCAGCGGCACCGAGAAAACGGTGCCGAGGCTCGCACGGATGACCGCCGGGTTGGCCGGATCGGTGCGGCCGTCGCAGACCACGACGCCGGCCAGGCCGGCCGCATCGGCGGTCCGCAGGATCGCGCCGAGGTTGCCCGGCTTCTCCACGCCCTCCACCAGGAGCAGCGGCGTGTCGGCCGCGGCCTCGAGTCGCTCGAGCGGCTGCGGAGTGAACCGGACGACCCCCACGCAGCCTTCGTTGCGGCTGCCGAAGGCGAGCTTCGCGAACGGCTTTTCGGGCAGCGCGACCAGGCGGGTGCCCCGCGCGGCCAGTTCCGCCACCCAGCCGTCGTGCGCCATCGTGGCGATCGCGTCGATGGCGAGAAAAACCTCCACCACATCGACGCCCGCGGCTACCGCCCGGGAGAGCTCGCGGCGGCCGTCGACGAGCGTGAGGCCGGTCTCGCGCCGGGCGTCGGCATCGCGCAGGCGGGCCGCCTGTCGCACCCGTGGGTTGGCCGAGCTCGTGATGGTGTCGTGCGGGATCATGGGGCGCGTCAACGAGGGCACCAGCGGGCGAAGTCGCCGAGCGGGAGCGGGCGGCCGCCGGCATCACTGCAGGACAGCGGCCCCGATTCCAGCCCGCGGGACGGGCATGCCAACGTCAGTGTGTCGCGAAGCCGCCGGTG
>JBIJCD010000043.1:0-14299 GCA_044344895.1 Pirellulales bacterium
GATCGGTAATACGGGTGGAGGCTTTGGGCTGCAACTGTCCTTCAACCAAAATTACACCACTCTGTATGGCCAGCAATTCTCCTCCGGCACCTCCGGCGTGTGGTACACGGTCGACACGACTAACGCGAACCTCACATCCTTGTCGTGGACGAGTCCCGTTGCGTTCCGCGATTTGGGCGGTGCCTCCCCGACGGCCACTCCCACGGTCCCCGAGATCGATCCCGCCTCGTTCGGCAGCGCGATCGCCCTGCTGCTGGGCATGCTGGGCCTGATCGAGCGGCGGACGCTGCGTCGGCTGGCCTTCGCCTGATCGCCCTGGCTGAGCCTGTCTCTGACTGGCTCGACATTCGATGCTAACGTGAAGGGGAGCGGGCCAGCGGCTCGCTCCCCTTCGTCATTTCGGCGCGGGTGGCTCGCCCTTTCAGCCAGTCGCCGCCATGTCCACCGACACGCTGCCGCGGAACACTCCGCACGCGAGCCCTGCCGACGGCACCGCCGGCCCGCGGGATTGGCGTGCGATCCAGCTGCTTGCGGCGATCATCGCCGCCGAGGCGTGCCTGCTGGTCTGGTTCCTCATCGGCGGCTGGCTGCGGGAGCTCGACGGCAAGCGCTGGGCCATCTTCACCACGCTCGCCGTGCTGGGCGGGCTGCAGGCGCACGTCCGCGAACACCGCGACGACTACCGCGCGGTGCGGATCTCCTGGCCGCTGATCGCGGCGCAGATCCTCGCCTTCGCCGGCGTCTTCGCCTACGTCGGCTGGCTTGCCGCCGGCGCCACGAGCACGCCGCTCGGCGGCCCCGGCGAGCTTGCGGTCGGCGCGGTGCTCGCCGCCGCCTGGGCGGTGTCGTCGCTGGCGGTGGTCGTGCCGCGGCTCGATCTCGCCCGGCAACTCCTGGGCACGGCGCTCGGCCTGGGGATCTTCGCCTTCGCTGCCTGGCAGGTCGGCGGCCTGGCCATGACCTTCTGGAAGGCCACCGGCGATTCGACCGTCCGGCTCGTCGGGCTGCTCCTCGGTCCGTTCGCGGGCGGGCCGGTCGTCAGGCCCGACACGTTCGTCATCGGCACGCCGGACTTCCAGGTGTCGATCGAGGAGCCCTGCTGCGGCTTTCAGGGCATCGGCCTGATCACCACGCTGCTGGCCGGCTACCTGTGGTGGTTTCGCAGCGTCCACCGCTTTCCCCAGTCGCTGCTGCTCTTGCCGATCGGCGCGGCGCTCATGTGGCTGGCCAATGCCGTGCGGATCGCTGCGCTCATCCTCGTCGGCATCTGGATCTCTCCCGACATCGCCGTGGACGGCTTCCACTCTGTCGCGGGCTGGCTCGCCTTCCTCGCCGTCGGTCTAGGCATCATCTGGGCGGCGTCACGGATCCCGTTCTTCACCCGCTGCGAGCCGGCCCCCGCGGCCGGGGCCGCCCTCGTGCCGCCGTCCGGCACGACCATGGCCGAAGCCACGTGGACGACCGCCGCCCGGCCCACGGCCATTGCCTGCCTCGTACCCTTCCTCGCGCTCACGGCCGCCACCATGCTCACGCAGGCCTTCACCAGCGGGTTCGACCGGCTCTATCCCCTCCGGGTGATCGTGGTCGCGGCCGCGCTCTGGCAGCTGCGACACGCGATCCCCTGGGGCCAGTGCCGGATCTCGCCGGCGGCCGTGGCCATCGGCATCGTGACGTTCGTGGCCTGGATGGCCCTGGCGCCGGGGGCCGACGCGGCGCTCGCCGCCACCCGCGACCCGACGCCGCTCGGGCGGCCCTGGTCGGCCCTGTGGCTCCTGTTTCGCGTGGCGGGATCGACACTCACCGTGCCGATCGCGGAGGAGCTGTTCTTCCGCGGGTTCGTCACCCGCCGCTGCATCGCCGCGGACGTCGACGCGGTGCCGATCGGCGGGTTCTCCTGGCTGTCGTTTCTGCTCTCGTCGGTGGCATTCGGCATCCTGCACGGCGACGCGTGGGTCGCCGGCACGGTGGCCGGCATGCTCTTCGCCCTGGCCCTCTATACTCGGAGAAACATCTGGGACGCCGTCGTGGCCCACGCGACGACCAACGCCCTCGTGAGCGGCTACGTGCTCGCCACCGGATCCTGGTCGCAGTGGGGCTGACCGCCGTCGCCTTTCCTCCACACCGCGCCCCGCCGCCATGAACCACTGGCTGATCAAGAGCGAGCCCGACGTCTTTTCCATCCGCGACCTGGCCCGCGCGAAGCGGAAGACGACCGCATGGGAGGGGGTGCGAAACTACCAGGCCCGCAACTTCCTCCGGGCCATGCGACTCGGCGACCTGGCGCTCTACTACCACTCGAATGCCGAGCCGTCGGCCGTGGCCGGCATCGTCGAGGTCGTCCGCACCGCCTACCCCGATCCGACCGCCTGGGACGAGGCGAGCGACTACCACGACCCGAAGGCCTCGCCGGAAAACCCCATCTGGTCGATGGTCGACGTGAAGCTGGTGCGGATCTTTCACCGCGAGGTGCCGCTGGAGGAACTGCGGGGGGTGAAGTCGCTGGCAGGCATGGAGCTGTTGCGCCGCGGCAGCCGGCTCTCAGTCCAGCCGGTCACGGCGGCCCAGTTCCGCACCATCGAGCGGCTCGCCAGCCGCGGGCCCTGAGCAGCCACGGCCGGCGGCAAGACGCCGGTGGCCGCGGCATAATGGCGGGATGACCTGCCGCATCGAGGCTCCCGCGCCCCCGACCCATCCCGCCCCCGGCACGCCGCTGCCGGACCAGCTCGGATGGATCGCCACCGATCTCGACGCCCTCCGCGCCGCCGATCTCGAACGGCCCCACCGCGTGCGGACGGGGCGGCAGGGGAGGGAGGTGGAGCTTGACGGGCGGACGCTCCTCAACTTCGGCTCCAACGACTACCTCGGCTACGCCAGCGACGTGCGGCTCACCAAGGCAGCCTCCAAGGCCGCCTGTGCCGAGGGCTTCGGCGCGGGCGCCAGCCCGCTCGTCAGCGGTCACTCCGGCGCCCACGAGCTGCTCGAGCGGTCGATCGCCACCCTGCTCGGCGTCGAGGCGGCGGTCGCGTTTCCCAGCGGCTTCGCCGCCAACACCGCCACGATCGCGGCGCTGGTCGGTCCCGACGATTTCGTGGCCAGCGACGCCCGCAACCATGCGAGCATCATCGACGGCTGCCGGCTCTGCCGCAGCCGCGTCGGCGTCTATCCGCACCGCGACATGGCGGCCCTCGACGCGCTGCTCGCACAGGCGGCCTCGGCCCGTCGGCGGCTGATCGTCACCGACACGCTGTTCTCGATGGACGGCACGATCGCGCCTCTGGCCGACCTGTGCGGGCTGGCGCAAAAGCACCGGGCGATCCTCATGGTGGACGAGGCGCATGCCACGGGCGTCTTCGGGGAGCGGGGCAGCGGCCTCGTGGAGGAAGCGGGGTGCGGCGACGGCGTGCACGTCCGCGTCGGCACGCTCTCGAAGGCGATCGGCGCCGCCGGCGGATTCGTGGCGGGCCACGCCGACCTGATCCGCTGGCTGCGGCACACGGCGCGGGCGTGGATCTTCTCCACGGCGCATCCGCCGGCGGTGGCGGCGGCGGCGGCCCGGGGCATCGCGCTGGTTTCCGAGGAGCCGCACCGGCGCCGGGAACTCCTCGCCGCGGCCACCAGCTTCCGGGAGTCGCTCGCGGCGGCGGGCGTGGCCGCCGCGGGCCGCGGCCAGATCGTGCCGCTGGTCGTGGGCGCCGCCGACCGGGCGGTGGCGGTTTCGCGCCGGCTCGCCGACGCAGGCTTTTTCGTGCCCGCGATCCGGCCGCCGAGCGTGGCCCCGGGCGGCAGCCTCGTGCGGACAAGCCTGTCGTGGCACCATACCGCCGCGGATCGGCAAGGGCTCGCCGCCGCCCTCGCCGCCGCCCTGCACCAGGAATGACGATGTTCGCCGACCAGCCGGACCATTCAACGCACATGGCGGCCCGTTCGTGGTGCGTCATCGGCGCCGGGCCCTCGGGCCTGACGGCGCTCAAGAATCTTCTGGCGGTAGGCGTGCCCGCGGAGTGCCTCGAGCGGGAGGACGACGTCGGCGGCAACTGGTATTTCGATTCGGCGGCGTCGAGCGTCTTCGCGTCGACCCGGCTCATCAGCTCGAAAACCCTCACCGCCTACACCGATTTCCCGATGCCGCGGGAGTGGCCCGCGTATCCCCACCACGGGCAGTGCCTCGACTACCTCCGCCGCTACGCCCGGCATTTCGACCTCGTGCCGCACATCCGCACCCACGCGGCCGTCGAGCGGATCGAGCCGGTAGCCGGCGGCGGCTGGCTGGTGCACGCGGCCGGCCGGCCGCCGACGGCCCATGCCGGCATCGTCATCGCCACGGGCCACAACCGGCGGCCGCGGTTTCCCGACGTCCCCGGCACGTTCGCCGGCACGCTGCTGCACGCCTGCGACTACAAGTCGCCAACCCGCCCCGTGCCGCTGAACGGCCGCCGGGTGCTCATCATCGGCGGCGGCAACTCGGCCTGCGACATCGCCGTCGACTCCGCGGGGCACGCCGCGGCGACCGTGCTCTCCCGGCGGCGGGGATACTTCGTCGTGCCACGGTTCATCATGGGGCGGCCGGCCGACCTCCGCGGCGAGCGGCTGCTGAAGCTCGGCCTGCCGCTGTGGCTGCGGCGGCTGGTGAGCCTACGGGCGATCGACCGTGAGATCGGCATGCCCTGGCGGCACGGCCTGCCGCGGCCCGACCACCGGCTGTGGGAGACCCACCCGGTCGTGAACTCCGACCTGCTCGCCCGGATCGACGCCGGAGCCATCGGCGTGGCCGGCGACGTGGCACGATTCGAGGGACACGCGGTGGTGTTCGCCGATGGCAGCCGCGCGGAGTTCGACGTCGTGATCTGCGCGACCGGCTATCGGGTCGACCTGCCGTTCATCGCTCCGGAGCATGTCGAAGCCGATGGCGACGGCTGCCCGCAGCTGTTTATGAACCTGCTCCACCCCACCCGCGACGACATCGCCGTGGTCGGCCTGATCCAGCCCGACAGCGGCCAGTGGGGGCTCACCGACCTGCAGGCGCAGCTTGTGGCGCGGATGGCGGTGGCGGCCCGCTCGGCGCCGCAGGCCGCCGCCTGGCTCTACCGGACCCGCAGCCGTCCTCAGCCCGCTCCGGTCCGCTACGTCGATTCACCGCGGCATCGCCTGGAGGTCGAGCATTTCTCCTACGGCCACCGGCTCCGGCGGCTGATCACCGCCATGGATCGGCGGCTTCGGGCAGAGGCCAGGTCAGCGGCCAGGTGCTGATGGCGGCGGGGCAGCCGGCGGCTGTGGATTGCCGAAGAGCGTCTCGAGGCTCCGGGTCAGGCCCGGTCCGATCACGGCCTCGGCCGTGTTCTCCACGATCCGCCCCAGGATGGTGTCGATCGACTGGGCGTCGAACTGCGGCCGGTAGACAGTGCCCTTGAGCGGGATGGCCAGCGGCGTCCGCAGCAGCTGGCCCACCACCGGCGTGGCGCCGGCGATGTCGCCACGGAACGCCACCTCCACCACCATCGCCAGCGTGCCGTCCATGCCCACGCTGCCGGCCGACCGAATGACGAGCTGACCGGCGTCCATCGCCAATCCGTCGTGCCAGAGCCTGCGGTCGGCCAGCCGGAAGCTCACCGGCTCCGGCCGCACCCGCAGCAGCACCGCCTTGTCGCCGAAGGCGAACCGAGGGTCGATGGCCGACTGCAGCTTCACGATCAGATTCACCAGCGGCCTGATATCCTCTCCGGGCGTGGCCTCCAGGTTCTCGAAGATCACCTGGCCGGAGGCCTCGCCGCCGAAGGGGTCGGCCAGCGGCAGCCGGGCACCCGCCATGTCGACGCTCATCAGCCCCTGCGTCTGCGTCGACCGACCGATCAGGGGCACCAGCCACGAGACCCAGCGTTCGCACAGCTGCCGCGTGAGCACGACGCGGTCGAGGCACCGTCCGGGAGGCACGATGAGCTCACCGGGCGGGGGCAGAAGCCGCAGCCACGGCGCCCCACGTAGCCGCCCGCCCGCCGTGCCCAGATCGAACGGCCCGAGCGCCAGCTGCCCCTCGAAGAGCCGCACCGCCATCTCGCCGGGCTCGATCTGGAAGCCGGCGACGTCGGCCGCCGTCCAGGCCGCGGAGGTGTCGATCGACACTGCCCGCAGCCTCTCCGCGAGCCCCGGCGCCGGCCGCAGGCCGGCCGAGACCGGCCTGGTGACGCGACCGACCGTCTCGGGCCCCACGGCACGGCCCGCGTCCGGCAGCCAGTCGGCGGGCAGCGGCAGGCGATCGTTTTCGCCTGCCGCCGCGATCCCGACACCGGCCGCCGCCAGTCCCTGCAGGGGCGTTCGCAGCCTGAAGGGCCGGGAGCCGGCGCCCGTCAATCGCAGCTTCCCGCCGGTCCAAGGCGTCGCCAGCCGCGAGACCTGTTCCCAATCGTAGGCGATGGTGCCGCCGAGCTCGACCTGCCGCCGCGTCGACCAGTCTGCGATGCTGCCCGCCGCCGCGATGGCCGCCGTGGATGACTCGAGCTTCAGCTGGTTGACCGTCACGCCGTCGGCGGCCGCACCGTGGGGGCGTGTCACCTCCACCAGCAGCGTGGCCCGCGGCTCGCTCCACAGCGGTGCGGCGGTGCCGCCCGCCGCTTCCGCCCGGGCGGCTGCCCGGCGCGCGAGCGACAGCTGGCTCCCCGTGGCCTCCACCAGCACATTGAGCCCGATGGGCGTGTCGAGGATCTCCGCCGTGCCCCAGCCCCGGCCGGCGAGCGGCCAAGAGTCGGCGACCGCCGCGGGCAGGAGCCAGCGCTCGATCCGCGCCGCGTCGCACTGCCACTGCAGCTTGCCGCGCAGGCGTTCGACGATCGTGTCGCCGGCGGGAGCCGCGGGCCGGTTTCCGACCGGGGGCAGCACCGCGAGCCCGCCGGTCCGCAGCGACAGCGTCGCCGTGAGCAGTTCGGCCGACGAGACCTCCACCGCGCCGGTGGCGGAGTTCCAGCGGCCGGCGGCGGTGGCCACGACCCGCGGCTCGCTGATCCGCCGGCCCGCGAACGTCACGGCCAGCTTCTCGACCTCGCCGCCGGCGCGGGTGATCTGCCAGGCATCTCCCTGTGCGGTGAACACCGCCGATCCCTTGAGCCGGCCGGCGATCTCGACGTCGCCGCACCCCGACTGCGGCCCGAAGAGCAGCGCCCAGCGCGGCTGCCAGCGGGCCAGATCGCCCTCGATCGAGCAGTCGGCGGCCAGCGTCTCGGCGCCGGGGGCCGCTCGCAGCCACGGCAGGCCCCGACCCGCGGCCGCCCAGGCGAGTCGCGGATTGACGATCGCTCCACCGGTGAGCGTCACCTCGAGCGAGTCGTCGGCGGACGACAGCCGTGCCTGTCCCTGATCGACGAGCAGGGCGCCGCCGGCGACGCTGCCCGAACCCTCGGCCGCCAGCGACAGCTCGGCGTCCCGCCACGCCCCCACGCCCGGCCTGGAGAGTTCGAATTCGGACAGGCTGGCGGCGACCTTCACGCGCGACGTGGCGGCGTCGGCCGTGCGTTCGATGTCGAGGCGACCCCGGGCCGTCCCGGCCAGCGTTGCGCCGGCCACATCGAGCACCTCGGCCGCCTCGACGGCCAGCGCACCGAGGTCGACCGTCCACTGCACTGCGGCAGCGTCCGCGGTGCCGGCCGCCGACACCTCGACCGCCGGCGATGCCAGCCGAGCTTCCTCGATCCGCAGCCGGTCCCCGCGGGCCGGCCCGCGGCGGCCCCGCAGCCAGCCCGTGAACGGCTCGTTCCACCGCAGCAACCGCTCCTCCACGGCAGCCCCGGCGGGCGGCTGGGCATTTTCCGCCGCACCGGGCGGCTGACTGCGTGCGGCGGCGAGGCTCTGGACGGCCGCGACGTCCCGCGACGTCGCCCTGACTTCGAGCACCCGGTCGTTGCCATCGGCCCGCGCCGCCGCCGACACCTGCAGCTGGCCACCGGTGACCCGCACGTCGGGCCGCACCCTCAGCCCCGCCGGCAACGACCGCGCGGCCGCGGCCAGATCGACGTCGACGGCCACAGCGAAATCCTCCGCCACCAGCGCCTCGGCCCAATCCCACGACCCGCCTGCCGGCAGACGGATTCGCCCCGACGCCTCGGCGTTGAACAGCCGCGACGTCACCTTGAGGGCTCGCACCGTCACCCGATCGCCGTCGACCGACAGATCGAGCGGCATCTCACCGCGATCGAGCGTCACGATCTCGGCCAGCGTGTCGGACCTGCAGATCGCCAGCTTGGACGCCGCGACGACGCCCGCCACGCCGATGCCGGTCGCCAGTGGACGCGCATGAGGAGCGGCATCATCGGAAACGGGTGCGGTCGGTGGGAGGGTGATGTCGAGCCGCACGTCGGCTAATCCGTCGAGCACGTGCGGCGCGTCGAACCTCGTGGCGGCGACGCTCGTCACGCCCAGCGGCAGCCGCGTCGCCGCCACCGCCAGCGACCGGGCCGCGGTCGACGTCGTGTCGGGAGAGGAGATCGACCAGCCACCGTCCCGTGCGAGGATGGCGGTCGAACCTGCCGCCACCGTGGTGCGGTCGAGCCGGCTGGCCGGCGGCGGCGTGCCGGTCTCGGCGGGTCGGCCACCCGGTCCGGCCGACTCCCGCGCCCTGTCGGAGGCGAGTCGGTTGGCCGCCATGGCGAGATCCCGCAGCGGCTCCCCGGCGTACCGCGTCCGGCCGGAGACGGTCCACCCGGCCAGCGTGGCACCGGGACGCACCGTACCCGCCGCCAGGATGTCGGTGATCCGCCAGGCGTCGTTCCGCTCCAGGTCGACCAGCTCCACGGCGGCATCGACCAGCTCCAGTTCGAACGACACCCGCGCGCCACCCGCCTGCCCGGCGGCCGCCAGCCACGGAGCGAGCACGTCCTCGATCGTGCTCCCGCCGCGTCTGACCTCGACCACCGCCTCGCCGCCCACGAGCCGCAGCGTTCCGAGATCGCGGGGCGCGATCATGATCCTTGCCAGACCCCGGTCGATCACCAGCCTGGGCACCGCGACCAGCGGCCGCCCCTGGCGGTCGCGGAGCGTCACGTCGCGGTATTCGATGCCACCCCACCACCGCCACACGGCGGCGCTGCTGGAGATGCTGCCGTCGATGCCGGCGAACGCCCTCTCGAGCGGCAGATCCCGCACTGGCGTGAGCACGACCAACGCGGGCGCGAACCAGACGGCCGCCCCCAGCAGGCCGACCACCGCGAGCCACAGCAGCGGGCGGCGCCGCCCTCGTCGACCTCCACCGGCACTTCTGGAATGTCGCGACGCCATGGGCCGAAGTATAAAAACGTCGGCTTGTTTCCGCGAAGCCGAATATCGTCACGGCCCGTCGTCGCGACGTCACAGCGCCTTGAGACGGCGCAGGTCTTCGGGCGTGTCGATGTCGGCGAAGGATGCGAGGTCGGGGTCGGCGGCGGCCAGCAGCCGCTCGTCGATCAGCCCCACGGCCTGCGGCTCTTCCTCGAGCAGCCACTCGACGAGGCCGCGCGGGTCGCGGCGGCCCCGCTCCAGCCAGGCATCCAGCCGCGGCAGCAGCCGCACATCGATCGCCGAGAGCAGCACCTGGCGATGCCCGTGCACGACCGGCACGGTCCAGAGGACGTCGTGGACCGGCTGCTCAGACCACGGCCCGGCCGCCTCCACCAGCAGCCGCACCACCTCGGGCCGCAGCAGGGGCACGTCGCACGAGGCGACGACGACCCGTCGCACGGGCTGCTCGGTCGCCGCCGCGATCGCGGCCTCGATGCCGTCGCGGATCGCCGCCAGCGGGCCCGCCGCCGGCAGACTGTCGTGGACGAGCAGGGTGCCGGGCACCCGGGGAGGGTCCTGCCCCGCGGCTGCGACCACGATCACCCGCGATACCTCGGCGGCCACCGCCGCGCAGACCCGCTCCAAGAATGTGCGGCCCTCGAACTCGAGCCGGGCCTTGCCGGCCGGCGCGGCGGAAGCGAGCCGCGTGCTACCGCCACCCGCCAGCACGATGCCCACCGTGCCGGCGCGGGGCTGCCGGAGCCGCTCCATGGCACCCTCCGCCACAGACCTTGCCATCCTCGCCTCCCGCGGCCGGCCACCCGTCTCCTTATACTGGCGGTCAGGCATCGCCGGCTGGCTGCCCGCCAGGCTTTCCCAGCGAGAGAACTCCCATGACCCGCCAGAACAACGCCGACCAGATCATGTTCCGCCAGATCGTTCCCGCCGCGGCATCCTACACCGCTGCGCCCCCAGGCCGCACCCGCCTGTCACTCCCTGCCGCGGTCATGCTGCTCGTCGCGGCACTGGCCGGCGGCGCGGTTGCGGACGATCCGCCGCCGACCCAGAGTCTTCCGTCGATCTTCAACGGCCGGGATTTTTCCGGCTGGACGCTGCCGGCCGAACCCTACTGGAAGGTCGTCGACGGCGCGATCGTGGGAGCGAGCGACGAGGCGAAGAAGGGATCGATGCTCTACACGGACAAATCCTACGGTGACGTGATCGTGGAGGGAGAGGTGCGGTTCTCCGGCGAGATCGACAGCGGCATCATGCTGCGGAAGCCAGAGGTGCAGGTGCAGATCGGCGTGTCGCGGAGCCTGAAGCGCGACATGACCTGCTCGTTCTACGTCGGAAAGTATCCCGAAGAGGCCCAAGCCCCCCGCGCAGCCGAGCTGCTCAAGCCCGGCGAGTGGAACCGCATCCGTGTCGAGGCAAAGGGCGACACCTTCACCGTCTGGCTCAACGGCGAGCGGGTGTCGCAATACACCGACGGGAAATACAAGGATCCGGGCCCCATCGGCCTGCAGATCCACGGCGGCCTGGTGATGAAGGTCGAGTTCCGCGACCTGCGGGCGCTCGCCCTCTAGTGCGCATCTCGGTTTGGTGGAGCGACGGCTTCGGGGCGGCAAAGGTCTCGTCGCGTGGGCCGAGGCGGCCCAAAGCTCCTCGAGCGTTCGCCGACCCCTCGCCTCCGTCTCCAGGTTTGCCACGTCGTCGCTCCAGCTAAGCCAGATCCGCTCTCGACCGCAGCTGGCATCGCGGCTGGAGCGATGACGCGGCACGCCTGGCAAACGAGGAGCCGGGAAAAGGCGGAAGCTCGACGAGCTTGGAGGATTTCAGGTGCCCGAGACGTGTGCAGCGCCGCGGGCCGTCGCGCGAAATCATCCCACGAGAAGACGTCTGCCTCGCTGGCTGCACGTACAACACCGAGTCCTGCGGTTTGTGCTTGGCGGGCGTCCGCCCGCTGGTGCTGCCGTCGGCATCCTGCCGTCAGAGCGGTGAACGCTCCAGACCGATCGTGCTTCAGCTAAAGCGAAAGCGCTCTAGCCGAGAAACCGCTCGATCCGGTCCAGCCCCTCGGTGAGCTTCTCCTCCGAGGCCGCGAACGACATCCGCACATGGCCCTCGGCGCCGAACGCGCTGCCGGCCACCAGGGCGACGTGCTCCTTCTCCAGGAGCGCCTCGCACCACTGCATGCTTGTCGTGACGCCGTCGCGGGATCTCCGCAGGTGCGGGGCGATGTCGAAGAACGCGTAGAAGGCCCCGCCGATCGCCGGCAGCCGGACGCCCGGCATCGCGGCGAGGCGGGCGGCGACCAGGTCGCGCCGCCGCTGGAACGCCCGGCACATCTCGGCCACGCACTCCTGCGGGCCAGTGAGGGCGGCCAGGGCCGCGTGCTGGCTCACGCTGCAGGGGTTGCTCGTCTCTTGGCTCTGCAGGTTGCCGATCGCCTTGGAGAGCGGCTCGGGGCAGATCGTCCAGCCGATCCGCCAGCCGGTCATGGAGTAGGTCTTGCTCACCCCCGCGACCACCACGGTGCGGCTCTCGAGCCCGGGCCGCAGCGTGGGGAACGACACGGCCGAGCGGCCGTCGAACACCAGCTGGTCGTAGATCTCGTCCGACACCACCGCCAGATCGGCCTCGACGGCTACGTCGGCCAGCTGCCGCAGCTCGTCGGCGGAGTAGACGACGCCGGTCGGATTGCTCGGCGTGCACAGCAGCAGCATCCGCGTGGCGGGAGTGAGCGCCGCACGCAGCGCGTCGGGCCGCAGCTTGAAGTCATCCTCGATGCGGGTGGAAACGAGCACCGGCTTCGCGCCGGAGAGCTTGATGAGCTCCGCGTAGCTGACCCAGTAGGGCGTGGGCACGATCACCTCGTCCCCCTCGTCGAGCAGCGCTGTGAAGACGTTGTGCAGCGAGTGCTTGGCGCCGTTGGAAACGACGACCTGGGCGGGCGAGATCGCCAGGCCGCCGCGGCGGGTGTAGTCGGCGGCCACGGCCTGCTTGAGCGCCGGAATGCCTGCGGCCGGGGTGTATTTCGTCCGGCCGGCCCGGATTGCCGCCTCGGCGGCCTGGCAGATGTGGGGCGGGGTGGGGAAGTCGGGCTCTCCCACCGACAGATCCACCACGTCGACGCCGGCGGCGGTCATGGCGGCCGCGCGGGCGGCCATCGCCAGCGTGGCCGAGGGTTCCAGCGCCCGCATCCGGCGGGCCAGGTGCAGGCTGTGCGGCGGCGCCTTCGTGTCGGCCTTCGTGTCCAGAGCCATGCGGGCTTCGTGATGCGGGCCTTCGTGCCCGCCTCCTTTGCGTGTCGCGTTCCAACGTGCCAAGATGATGATACCAACCGCAACCTCGATTCCCAGATCGCGTGCCGGATCGTGCCCCGGACCGTGGCGGCGATTCCCAGCCGGTTCGCCTCCCGCGTGCCGCCCACGCCTGAGGGGCATCTCGTCGTCGCGACCCACCCGGAAACCGCCCCCATGCCAGCCTCCACGCCAGGCAGCCGCATCGGCCTGTGGATCATCGGAGCCAAGGGTGGCGTGGCCACCACCGTGATGACGGGGCTGGCCAATCTCGCCCGCAACGCGATCGCACCCGTGGGGCTCGTGACCGAGCTCGAGCCTTTCACGCAGCTCGACCTCGTCGCCTTCGACGACATCGTGGTGGGCGGCCACGACATCCGCCCCGGCCGGCTGGCGGACGAGGCCCGGCGAATGTGGACAGAGAGTCGGGCGATCCTGCCGGAGTTGATCGACCAAGCCGACGACTTCTTGGCCGAGACAGAATCCCGGCTGCGGCCCGGCACGGTGGTGGCGGCGGGCGACAAGATCCGCGAGCTGGCCGACGCGGCGATCGCGGCCTGCGTGGAGACGCCGCGGCAGGCCGTCGACCGGGTGCGGGCCGACATCCTCGCCTTCGCCGCGGCCGAGAAGCTCGGGCACGTCGTGGTGGTAAACCTCGCCTCCACCGAGCCTCCCGCCCAGCTGCCCATCCCGCGCGATTTCGCGGAACTCGAGCCGCTCCTCGATGACCCCCGGACCTGCCCCCTGCCGGCCAGCAGCCTCTACGCGCTGGCGGCGTTCGGCGCCGGCGCCTCCTACATCAACTTCACCCCGTCGACCGGCGCCACGCCGGCGGCGCTGCAGGAGGCGGCCCGGGAGCGGCGGATCGCCCACGCCGGCTGCGATGGCAAGACCGGGGAAACGCTGCTGAAGAGCGTGCTCGCGCCGATGTTCGCCGCCCGCCACCTGGAGGTGATGAGCTGGGTCGGGCACAACATCTTCGGCAACATGGACGGCAAGGTGCTCGACGATCCCCGCAACAAGGCCACCAAGGTCCGCAGCAAGGACCATCTGCTGGCAGGCATCCTCGGCTACCCGCCCCAGACGCACGTCTCGATCGAATACATCAAGAGCCTCGGCGACTGGAAGACCGCCTGGGACCACATCCACTTCCGCGGCTTCCTCGGCACGCCGATGACGATGCAGTTCACCTGGCAGGGCTGCGACTCGATCCTGGCCGCGCCGCTGGTGCTCGACCTAGTGCGGCTGGTGGACCGGTCCCGCCGCGCCGGCGAGTACGGCGCGCTGCCCTGGCTGGCCTGCTTCTTCAAGAGCCCGATCGGGGTCGCAGAGCAGGGCTTCTCGGCGCAGTTTGCGCTGCTCGCCGACTGGGCGAACCGACAGATGGACGATCGCGCCGACGCCTCTGCGACGTCGCCCTCCGCGTGACCGAAGGCTTCCGTGAGCCACCGCGGCCGAACACCCGCGCGAAAAAATCCGGAAAAATTTCGCGGACTTCTCTTGACAGTTTTCGCATCCATCCTTCACAACAACGCTCGCGACGTCACGAAACGCTGCCGCGCATCGCAGAAATGCGGTGCTCGCGGCGTCCACTGACGGAGCGAAACGTCGACTTTTCCCCTCCACGAGAGCACCCGGGGGAATGGTCGTGTGAAGCGTGCGGGTGCTCATGGCAAGGAGCCATCACAATGGCGAAGAAGAAGAAGAAGGCTGCCAAGAAGGTCGCCAAGAAGAAGAAGGGCCACGGCTGAGCAGGTGGT
>JBIJCD010000355.1:0-4114 GCA_044344895.1 Pirellulales bacterium
TCACGGTGGACGAGCCGACGCTCTCGATGGTCTTCGGCGTGAATTCGTCGCCGCTGGCCGGAAAGTCGGGGAAATACCTGACGACCCGCCACCTGCGCGACCGGCTCACGAAGGAACTCGAGAAAAATGTCGCCCTCCGGGTCGAGCCGATCGAAGGGAGCGAGCAATTCTCCGTCTCTGGCCGCGGCCTGCTCCACCTCTCGGTGCTCATCGAGACGATGCGCCGCGAGGGCTACGAGCTCTCGGTCGGCAAGCCGCGGGTGATTCTCCACAAGGAGGGCGACAAGACGCTCGAGCCCTTCGAGACGCTCGTCGTCGAGGTGCCCCACGAGAAGCTCGGCCCCGTGATGGAGCTCACCGGCTCCCGCCGCGGACAGCTCGTCCACATGGGCAACCGCGGCGAGTTCGCCCATGCCGTCTTTTCGATCCCCGCCCGCGGCCTGATCGGCCTCCGTACCCGCGTGCTCAATGCCACGCAGGGCACGGCGATCATGCACCATCGCTTCGAGAAGTGGTGCCCGATGGAAGGGGATGTGGCCGGACGGGCCAACGGCGTGCTCGTGTCGATGGTGCCGGGCAAGGCGGTGGCCTTCGGCCTCGACGGCCTGCAGGAGCGGGCGGAGCTCTTCATCGAGCCCGGCGACGAGGTCTACGAGGGCATGATCTGCGGCGAGAACGCCCGCAGCGAAGACATGATCGTAAACCCGACCAAGGAAAAGAAGCTCACGAACATGCGGGCCACGGGCAGCGATCGCAACATCCTGCTCAAGCCGCCGCGGCGGATGTCGCTCGAGGAAGCGCTCGAATACATCGAGGAGGACGAGCTCGTGGAAGTCACGCCCGACGTCGTCCGGCTGCGGAAGATCCTGCTCTCCGAGCACGACCGCAAGCGCCAGAGCCGCCAAAAGTAGGACAGGCTTCAGCCTGTCAAAGTAGGGTAGGCTTCAGCCTGCCAAAGTAGGGTAGGCTTCAGCCTGCCAAAGGAGACCGCTTCGTCCCGAAGCGGATCAAAAAACAGCGGCAAAAACCAGCCTCGCGAGGGCTGCCGCCAAACTCGGCGATCGGCCCGGGCCCCCACGGCATGGACGAGCCGGCCCGGGGTCGTTATCCTGTTGGGCTGTCTCGGACCCATTCAGACTTCGGATTCCGCATGGTCAAACTCACTGTTCGCGAACGGGAAAGCATCCAGGAAGCGGTCCGCCGCTTCCGTAAGTTGGTCGAGCGCAGCGGCATCAAGAAGGAGATGCGCCGTCGCGAGTTCTTCGAAAAGCCCAGCGAAACGAAGCGCCGCGCCCGCCTTCGCGCCGAGCGCCGGACCAAGCGCAACCGCCTCCTCGGCGTGTGAGGCGCAACCGCCCCCTCGGCGTGTAGACCGCTTCGTCCCGAAGCGGATCTTCCGTTGATCCGCTTGCGGAGCAAGCGGTCTACGTGCGCGGCCTACGCGGCCTGCACCTAAAAGTTGTGCGTCAGCCTGAAGAAGAAGCCGTCATACGTCAGGCTCGATTTCGTGAGCGGCACCAAATCCGGCTGTGTAGTCGCCACAACGGTGCTGATCTGCTCCGAGTAGCCAAGATCATCGAAGTACATGAGCAGCCAACCTGCGGAACAAGACGTCCGCTGGGTAAGCTGCCAAGTGGCTCCCAGCGACAGGTCGAGGTTCGGCACGACGAGCGTGCCGCCCGCCCGCTGCTGCTGGACGTTCGGGCTGACGCTGTCCACCGTGGTGCGAACGTCGATATTCTCGGAACTACCGACGAGCAGGGCGGCGGCCCCTGACGCAAACACGCTCCAGCGTGCCTTGGCCCCGAGATACCGGCGGCCCTGGATCGCAAGCCGCGGGCCAACCCCCTGAAACCCGCGCGACGTATCGACGAGCAAGAGGTTGCCCTGGCCAAGCGCCGTCTGATCGTTGACGACGTTGCTGTTGACGCTCGTGTCGGCAAATCGCAATCCCACCGCGCCTGCGGCCTCCCAACGGCTGCCGCCGGAAGCGGGGCCGCATCGGTCTGGGTTCAGCCGCCCCGCCAATTCGAGGTCGTATAAGGCGAGGTCCGCCGCCAGACTCGAGCGAATCGACTGGCCCGCCACCAGGGCCGACGTGTTGTAAGGCCCCACAAAGCCGGTGCCGTTGCCCCCGCCCCAATTGCCCGTGGAGGTGCCGCCGACAGCCGACGTGTTGGCGAAGATGCTCGTATATCCAAACCGGATCATCCAATCGTCGCTCAGACGATATCCCACGAATCCGCGAAGCCCGCTCGCATAACCGAAATCGTGGTTAATCGCCTGCTGCGACAACCTGAAACCGCCCTGCGTGGAAGTGGTGGTTTCATAAAGCGCGGTCGCGTTGCTGAACGACGGCCGCAGGAGCAAATACTCGGCGCCGACCGTCACCCGGTCACGAAACGAAAGCCATCGCCGATCGCAACGATCGCAGTCCGCTCCGGCAGAGCATTCACCGCAGCAGCCGGTTCCCAGGCCGACAATCTCGCCTTCTTCGGCGAACAGCGGCATCTCCTCGGGCGCCAGGCCTGTCGCGAGGCCTTCCACGGCCGGGATGGGCGACTGCGGGCTCGTTTCGTCCGCCAACGACGAAGACGATACGACGGTGGCGCACGCCAGGCCGAGAACCACTCTTGCGGTGGTCCGAAAAATCGCCGGGAAGGTGACAGCCTTGAAAGACATGACGTCAAAGATCGACGTCAGAAAGCCGGCACATCCAGAAAAACCCTCAGGCCTTCGCCATTCCCCCCAGCCTGCGCCGGCGAACAACCCGCCAGAAGGCCATGGTCGCCACGGCGGCCGCAGCGCTCACGTAGGCCGCTGGTTCCGGAACAGGCTGGATCGTCGCCGTTGCTTGGAAGGCATACTCATCGACGGCGGTGTAGGTCGTCCGCGGAATCTCGCTAAGGTCGTACAGGGGCGCGGGATCGACGACGGTGATACCGATCGGGTTGCCCTGCGCGTCGAACTGGACCTGCTGTCTCGAAACCGACTCCTGCACGAGCAGCGACATGATGCCGTATTCGACCGTCTCGCCAAACGGGGTTTCGCCCGACTGAAACAGATTTTGCCACAACGCGTATCCGTCGTCGCGCCCGGCCGTCGAAAGCCGCATGCTGACGCTCTTGCCGGGAAGAATTGGGTCGATGAACTGGAAGTGAGCGTGCTCCGGAAGCGTCTCGGTGTCCCAAAACCACGTTGCCGCCCCGGGCGTCTCGAGCCACTCGCAATCGACGACTTTCGCGCTCGACTTTGCGAGATTGAGCTGGGCGCCGACGATCCGCGAGTGATCGGAAAGATTCGTGATCCGCAGATACGGATTGGCTTGGGAAACCATCCGGTCGAAGAAGTTCTGCTGGCTGTCCAGGACGTTCACGACCGGATCGTTTCGGTTATCGAGCCATACGAGGTTGGTCGCAATCTCCAGCCTGAACGACTGTGCCGTGATGACGTCGGCCACCGCCGAAGATCCGCAGCATGCCGCGAAGGCAAGCACTGTCGCCAAAACGGCCCACACGCCTCGGAACAAAGTCTTTGACATGGCTGAATTGGGGCATGACTCGCGAATCCCTCATTCAGCGGTCGGGGCAAACAGCCGTTGGCCGAAGCCAGACGACAATGGGCACGACAGGACGAAGAGAGCGACTGAAAAAAAGGCTGTCCGGAGAACTCGGCTCAACTTCGACCACGTGCCCGGAAACCGGGACGACCGCGGTCAGAGGAACTCACGAGCGGACTGCCTATTACGAGAAAGCCTTGGGAAACTCTCCCAACGACTCTTGAATAGTAGTCAGCACCCCAGCCAGCCGTCAACCGTTTGGTTCGAAAAATTTTTCCCAAGCTTCCGGCCCCGAAAAATGGGCCGGAAAACACCTATTCTAGGCCCGACCAGTCCAGGGCCACGTCGAGCCAGGGGGCATCGTGGGTGGGCCAGCCGGTGCTCACGCGGTCCACCCCGGTCTCGGCGATCCGGCGGACGGTTTCAGGCCGGATCCCCCCCGAGGCCTCCAAAATGACCGCCGGGGCGACGCGGCTACGCAGGGCGACCGCCCGGGCCAGATCGGCGGGCGGCATGTTATCGAGCAACACCACGTCGGGGCCGGCTGGCAGCACC
>JBIJCD010000356.1:0-4111 GCA_044344895.1 Pirellulales bacterium
GAGCACGCCGTCGGAGATCTGGTCGGCCAACTTGTCCGGGTGGCCCATGCTGACCGACTCACTGGTGAACAGGTACTTTCCTTGTGCCACGGCGGGTGCCTCGTGCAGGTGTGGGGAACGCGGGGGACGAAAACCCGATTATTGGCGGTCGGACTCGGGCTTGGCAACCGCCGGCCCGCTCGCCGCGGGGAGCGTGCGGAGGATCGCCGCGGCGGTGGCGGCGGTCGAGCCCCGCTGCGAGGCGACGAGGTCCGCCGCCCGTCGGCCGAGGTCGGATGCGAACGCCGTCTCATCGAGGCAGCGGCGGACGAAGGCCGTCAGCCCTGCGGCATCGGCGACCACCACCGCGGCGTCGGCGGCGAGCAGCCGGCGGACCTCGTCGCGGAAGTTGCGGGTGTGAGGACCGAACGACACGGCCGCTCCGTACGCCGCCGGCTCGAGCATGTTCTGGCCGCCGCGCTTCCCGTCGAGGCTGCCGCCTACGAACGCGATCGTGGCCGTGCCCCACCACCAGCCGAGCTCACCGGTCGTGTCGACCAGGAGCACCCGCGGGACGGTGCCGCTCGCGGCCGCCGCGGCTTCACCCAGCCGGCTGCGGAGCTGCCAGGCGAGGCCGGACCGGTCGAGTATCGCGGCGATTTCGGCCGTCCGCTCGACGTGCCGCGGCACGATCACCAGCCGCAGCCGGGGATGCTCCGCGATCAGGCTGCGAAAGGCGTCGATCGCGAACTGCTCCTCCGGGGCCTGCGTGCTGCCAGCGAGGAAGACGACGTCATCGGCGGCGATGCCGGCGAGCGTCGCCAGCCGACGCACGTCGGGGGCGGCCCGGTCTCCCTTCACGCCGTCGAACTTCATCGACCCGGTCACCTCGATCGCAGAGGATCCGGGTGGTGTGAAGGATGCGAAGCGGTCGGCATCCTGCTGCGACCGCGCGACGACGAGCGACACGTGGCCGAGCATCCGGCGGACGAGCGGAGCGATTCTCGCGTACCCCCGTGCGCTCGACTCGCTCATGCGGGCGTTGGCGACGACGATCGGGATGCAGCGGGCGTGCGTGCGGGCCAGAAGGTTCGGCCATAGCTCCAGTTCGCCGAGCACGAGGAGATCGGGCCGCACGGCGTCGAGCACCCGATCGACGGCCCAGGTGAAGTCGAGCGGGCAGGGGAACGTGCGGTCGGCGCCAAACCGCTTCGTCGCGACGTCGAGGCCGGTGGTCGTGGAGCTCGAGCAGACGCAGTCGACCGCGCGACCGGCGGCCTCGGCCTGCCGGCGGATCTCGGCGGCGAGCACGGAGAGCAGCTGCACCTCCCCGACGCTCACGCCATGGAGCCAGATCCGCGCGGTGGAACGGTTCCGGGGGGGCAGGGGAGGGATGCCGCCGGTGAAGCGGGTCCACGGGGCGGCGACGGGCCGGCCGCCCGAGAGCCTCCGCCAGGCCACCCAGGGGAGCAGAGCGATCAGGACGATGATGTACGTGGCGTTGAGCAGCATGGCGGGTGACCCGCCACAAGCTATCAGCCTCTCGGGCTCCTTGGCGACCCGGTCGCCCAGCGTTTCGAAGCAGTCCTCGAGGATGTGTTTCAAGGATGCAGCGGCACGCGCGGAAACGCTGGCTGCGTTGGGGCTCTGCGGCCGCGAGGTTCCGGCTACGACGCTGGCCGGACGGAAGCGTCCGCCGCTGGCGTCGCTTCGTCCGGCGATCGTCTGTCGAACGCGGCCGCCCGGCAGCGCCGCTTGAGCACGACTGAGCGGGTGACGATCGGCAGCGGATCGCACAGCAAGCTGCGCAGCACCGGCCCGGCTCCCGCGGCATCGGCGCGCGCGGCCGCCACGGCGCGGCTCCAGCCACGCGCGCGGGCGTCGTCCAGGATCGATTTCGCGAACACCGTCGGGGCCACGTACCGCACCCCCGCGCGGTAGTCGGACAGGCCGTCCGCTGCCCGGGGTTCATCGCCGAGCGCCGCCCGGACCGCCAGTAGCGGCATGTCGACGCCGCACGCCGCCGCCAGCCGGAGGTAGCCGGGAAACCGTGGGTTGATCTCGATCACCTTGAACACACCGTCGCGCGGGTCGCGCTTCAATTCCACCTCCGCCGGCCCGTGCCACCCCCAGCGCCGGAAGAAGGGCATGACGATGTCGAGCAGTTCCGGTTGGCGGGTGCTCAGGCCGCAGGCGGTCACGCCGCCCGTCACCGGCCAGTGCCGCAGCTTCCGCGCCGTGAAGGCTGCCATCAGCCGCGACGACCGACTCAGGACGACCGTGACCATATGCATCGCGTCGGCCGGCCCGGGAATATGCTCCTGGAGGAGGTAGTCGCCCTGCCGCTGGCGGCAGACGCGGATCGCCTCGTCGAGCTCGGCGACCGTCGTGGCGTGGTAGATGTCGGTGGCCGCACCGACGTCAGCTGTCGGCTTGATCACGACCGACCGATCCGGCGAGCTCAACAACGCCGCTGCCTCTTCCCGCGACAGGATTCCCGCACAGGGAATCCCCAGAGCGATGCACGCCTCCATGCAGCGGCGCTTCTCGTAGGCCGCCCGGAATGCGGCGGGCTCGGACGCGCACGCAGGGCAGAGAGCCTCGAGTTCGCGGTGGCACTGCACGGCCATGACGGCACCGGGCGTGCACAGTGGCAGGAAGACATCGGCCCCCGCTGCCGCGATGAATGCCAGCATGGCACGCTGCCGTGCGAGCGGGTCATCGTGGTCGATGCAGGTGTAGCCCGACAGGTGTCGTGAGGCCGCGATGCGAGGGATGCGGCGGGCATCGATGCCGAACACCTCGCCGCCGGCCGCCCGCAGGGATGCCGCGGCGACCGAGCCGAGATCGCCGGTCGCATTCGTAATGACGACTCTCATGCGGGCACGTCGTGGGTTGTCCATGCGCCGAAGCGGCCGTCCGGCTCGGGCACGATGACATGATCGACACCGGGCGGCATCGGGTGCGGCGTTGGCTGCGGCGCGCCGGCCTGCACGGTGGCGAAGCCGCGGGCATGTCGCACGATGAGTGGTGCATCCGCCAGGAACCGCATAAGAGCCGGCCCGGCCGAGTGCCAGCCGATCAGAAAGTCGTGCGTGACGTCATCGGGTGGCACGAGGCGGCCTCCCCACGACTGCTTCACGCGCACGAGGCCGTCGGTGAGGCAGGGCCGGGAGTTGCGCAGGTCGACCTCGTCGCAGCCGAGCGTGCGGGCCGTCTCGAGGCAGGCCAGATAGGTCGCCGACATGGCGCCACTACGGAGCAGCTCGCCATCGCCGCGGACGCAGGCGGCTGCAAGCCGCCGGAGCGACCGGCCACTGACGTCGTACAGAACCCCCGCGACGGGCTCGCTTCCGCGGTCGATCCAGATGAGTCCGCCGTGCCGGAAACGGCTGCGGAACCAGGCTGCGGAGCGGAGGGAGGCGGTGCCGCCGAAACGCAGGCGGGTGTACGGTTTGTAATCCCTTTCGATGAACGTGGCGAGATCCGCGGAATCGCGGCTGATCCGCCAGGTCAGGCCGTTGCGGCTCACGAGCTGCGCGTTGCGGCGTGCCTGGCTGGATCGTGGCCGTTCGCCCGGCGCGGGCACGGGGGCCGTCATGCGGATCCAGGTGGGCGCACGCAAAAAGTCCCGCGCGGCGAGGCGTGCGGCGGAAAAGCGGTCGATGCGGCAGCAGACAAGGTCCACCTGCGGCCGCCAGCGGCTCAGGATGCCGGGCAGCCCCCAGGCCGTGCAGACACCGAGCCGTTCGCTCGTCCGCCATGAGTCGCCGAAGAACCGGTCGACGAGATAGCGGGACCAACGCTCCGTGCCGGCGACGAGCATCCTCCCCGCGGATCCGCGGTGCAGCACGACGGGAAGCCGCGGCAGGGCGTGGTCGGCCGCGCAGATCCCCGCGGTTCGCAGCGTGGTGTTCAGCGAGGTGATTTGCGGCATGACGGCATGGCGGTCAGGAGGTGAGCGGCTGGCTTGGCACGCGGAACCCGTGCCGCCCGAAGAATCGGGCCACACGGGGAGTGGCGAGGAGCGGCGAGTTCACCTGCGACACTACGATTCCCGGGGGCGCGTTCGCCTCCAGGATGCTGAAGCCGTCGTCGGTGATCAGAAGATCCCAGCCGACGCACGTCGCCT
>JBIJCD010000357.1:0-4084 GCA_044344895.1 Pirellulales bacterium
TCTCGGAGGTGCTCGCCGCGCTCTACCGGCACCTGGGCATCGACCCGGCCGCCGCGTCGCTCACCGACCACGCCGGGCGGCCGCAGTATCCGCTCGAGAAGACCGATCCGATGCCCGAACTCATCTGACTGTGGTCCAGCGGCGGCGGCCGGTGCCGTCTGGTTCATTCGGGGAGTCCGCGATGCATGCCTGGGCCGCCGCGATCACGCGTGGCCTGAGCACCTCGTTGGCGACGCTCGTCGTCTTGGCCGCACCGCTCTTCGCTCAGGTGCACACCGGTGCCCTGCCCGGGACCGAGCCCTTGACGATCGAGGGCGACATCGCATCCATCATGGTCGCGGGAATCGATCGGTTCCTGCTCGAGGAGCTGCGGTTGGCGGAGGAGACCCGGGACGCCAGGTGGCGACGCGACTTCAGCTCGGAGCACGCCTATCTCGAGTCAATCGAGGGGTATCGGGGTCGGCTGCGGCGGATGCTGGGAGTGCGGGATCCGCTCGTCGATCGGCCCGTACTCCGACTCGATTCGACTGTGGAGCAGACCGCCACGGTCGGCATGGCGGACGGATACACGGTCGTCGCCGTCGGGTGGCGGGCCTTCGGTGACGTTCACGGAACCGGGTTGCTGCTTGAGCCGATCGCCACCGGCGCCGCTGCCGTGCCGGTGGCACACGTCATTGCCATCCCGGATTGCGAGGTCACGCCCGAGCAGCTGGCCGGGCTGGAGGAGGGCATTCCGCCTGCCGCGCAGTACGCCCGTCGCTTGGCCGAGAGTGGCTGCCGGGTCTTGGTGCCGCTGCTGGTCGATCGGCGGGAGAAGCTGCCGGGTTTGAGCAACCGGGAATGGCTCTATCGACCCGCCTTCGAGCTGGGGCGGGGATTGATCGGCTACGAGCTGCAAAAAATACTCGCCGCTGTGAAATGGATGCACGGCGGGCAGCCGTCGCCCCCGAGAATCGGCGTGATCGGCTGGGGCGAGGGTGGGATGATGGCTCTGTACGCCGGTGCCCTCGCCCAGGAAATCGACGTCGTCGCGGTCAGCGGATACTTCGACTCGCGGCAGGATCTGTGGCAGCAGCCAATCGACCGGAACGTGTTCGGCGTCCTCAATGAGTTCGGGGACGCCGAATTGATCGGCATGATCCTGCCGCGAAGCTGCATCGTTGATGCGACTCGAGGGCCTGACAAGGAATGGTCCGGGGAGAAGGGTGCGCCGTGGCGACTGGAATCCCCGCCGGCCGAGCGGGTGCGGGCTGAATATGCGAAGGCCGAGCGGCTGGCCCGCGAGCTGGGGTGTCCGGAGCGACTGGAATGCATCGTGCCGTCGACCGATCAGGACGGGGCGAGCGAACCATGCCTGCGGTCGTTTCTGCGCCGGCTGGCCGGCGATGGCCGGGTGCTGGCCGGCGACCGAGCGATGCCGCGTGCCACGGGGCCGCGTCGAGACACCTCTGCGAGGATGCACAGTCAGATCGCGGAGATGGACGCCCATAGCCAGAGGCTGCTGCGGGAGAGCCACTACGTGCGACAGGAGCGGACGATCGGCAGGCTCGATTGCTCGAGTCTGCCAGCGTACGAGAAGTCGGCGGAGGTGCTGCGCCGTGAATTTCGCGACGACGTCATCGGCCATTTCGAGCGGCCGATGCTTCCGCCACGCCCGCGGACGCGGCTCTGGAAGGAAACCGACGCGTGGACGGCCTACGAAGTCGTGCTCGACGTGTTTCCGGACGTGTGTGCCTATGGGTTGCTGCTGATTCCCAAGGGCGTGCAGTCCGGGGAACGCCGTCCGGTGGTCGTCTGTCAGCACGGCCTGGAGGGGAGGCCGCAGGATACGGTCGGCGAGCAGGGATCGCACTCGTATTCTGCCTTCGCGGCGAGGCTCGCCGAACGCGGCTTCGTCACCTTCGCGCCGCAGAATCCGTACATTTTCGGCGATCGTTTTCGGACGCTGCAGCGCAAGGCAAATCTGATCGGCAAGACGCTCTTTTCCATCATCACGCCGCAACACCAGCAGATCGTCGATTGGCTGCAGACGCTGCCGTTCGTCGATCCGGGGCGGATCGGCTTCTACGGGCTTTCCTACGGCGGCAAGACGGCGATGCGCGTGCCGGCGATCGTCACCGACTATTGCCTTTCGATCTGCTCCGCGGATTTCAACGAATGGGTCGACAAGAACGCCTCGACGGTGAACCCGCGCAGCTATGCCGACAAGCGCGAGTACGAGATCTTCGAGTTCGATCTGGGGAGCACGTTCAATTATGCCGAAATGGCCGCCCTGATCGCGCCCCGTCCATTCATGGTCGAGCGTGGTCACTTTGATGGCGTGGCGGACGACTGGACCGTCGGTTACGAGTATGCCAAGGTGCAGTTTCTGTATGCGGCCAAGCTGAAGAGACCAGACCTGACCGAGATCGAATGGTTCGACGGACCGCATCGCATCAACGGCCGGAAGACGTTTGCATTTCTGCATCGGCACTTGCGGTGGCCGCCGCCGGCGGGCGAACGGTGATCAGGCCGGCCACGCTCACCCGCGAGTGTGCGCTTGAGGTCGCCGCGCGATGGAGTCGCGGTCATGCCGCGTCGCGGCCGTTTCACTGCACGTGTGGCCGCGGCGTTCGACGTTCAGCCTGCGATCTCGCGGATCGGCTGGCCGCCGGCGGTCACCGCCCGGGGGCGGTTGAGTCCGTCGCGAAACTCGAATCCGTGGGGGATGCCCAGGAGGTGGAAGATCGTCGCCGCGAGGTCGGCGGGACGAATCGGTCGATCCGCCGGCATCGCCCCCTGGGCGTCGCTCGCGCCGATCACCGCCCCGCCGGGCACCGATCCCCCGGCGAGCGCTACGGAGAAGACGCTGCCCCAGTGGTCGCGGCCGCCGTTGGCGTTGATCCTGGGCGTGCGGCCGAACTCGCCCATGACGACGACCAGCGTCTCGTCGAGCCGGCCGCTCGACGAGAGGTCTTCCAGAAGCGCGGCGAACGCCCGATCGAACTGCGGGCAGAGCACGTCTCGCAGTCGGCCGGCGTTGTTCGCGTGGGTATCCCACAGCGGGTTGTTCGCCGTGGTGTCGCCCGGCTCCCGGGGGAAGTTCACCTGCACGAGCCGCACGCCGGCGTCGAGCAGCCGTCGTCCCAGGAGCACGCTCTGGCCGAATTTATGCCTGCCGTAGCGATCGCGAACCGCGTCGGGCTCCCGCTCGATCTGCAGCGCCGCCCGGGTGGGCCCGGCGTCGAGCAGCGAAAACGCCTCCCGCTGCATGCGGTCGAGGTGCTCCATCGCCGGACTCGATTGCGCCCGGAGGAAGTGGGCGTCGAGTTGGCCCAGCAGGCTGCGCCGGTCGTCGAGCCGCACACTCGTCAGGTCCGCGGGTGACGAGAGGCCGTCGATCTCGATCCGCTCGGCCGACGGATCGCACCGCAGCGAGTGCGGGTGCCAAGCCCCTCCCATGAAGCCGCCGTCCTGGCCCGGCCAGGTGATGTTGGGGTTGTTCATGATCGGCTCCGGCAGCGTGACGGCGGACAGCGGAGACCGCCGCGATGGTCGTAACGCGCCGACGGTCGCGGTGATGCTCGGCCAGTCCTGAGTGCTTGCTGGCACGTTCTCCGCGATGCTCTGCGGCTGCTGGCCGGTGAGCATGAAGCAGCCGCTCGTGGAGTGGCTGTGGATGCCGGTCGTCATCGAGCGGATGACGCAGAGCTTGTCGGCGTGCCTGGCGACCGCGGGCAAGAGCTCGCAGAACTGGACGCCCGGCACGCTGGTGGCGGTGGGGCGAAACTCGCCGCGGATCTCGACGGGGGCGTCGGGCTTCGGGTCGAACGTCTCGTGCTGCGGAGGACCGCCCGCGAGGAAGATGATCATGCACGACTGTGCACGGGGCGGCAGCTGCGGCAGCGGCTCCCGGACAGCCGGCTCGGCGGCGCAGAGCCGCGGCTGCGATCGACCGTCGAGCAGGCCGTCCAGCGACAGGCCGAGTGCGGCCAGTCCCCCGATCCGCAGCAGTTCCCGCCGCGAAACCACCGCCTGTCCACGTTGACCGGGCGTGATCCCCATGGCCTGATGGTCGTCTGACCACGGTATCGCGTCAATGCGT
>JBIJCD010000359.1:0-4071 GCA_044344895.1 Pirellulales bacterium
TATCGGGCGGTGAACCTGCTGCTCCATGCGGCCGGGTCGGTGCTCACCTGGCACGTCTTGCGGCGGCTGGGCGTGCCCGGTGCGTGGCTGGGCGGCTGCCTGTTCGCCGTCCACCCCGTGACCGTCGCATCCGTGGCCTGGATCGCGGAGCTGAAAAACTGCCTGTCGCTGCCGTTGTACGCCGCCGCCCTGCTGGCCTGGCTGCGGTTCGATGAACAGGGTGACCGACGGTGGTACGTCGCCTCGCTGGCCATGTTCGCACTGGCGCTGTGCGCGAAGGCGTCTACCGTCGTGCTGCCGCTGCTGCTCGTGATCCTGTGCTGGTGGCGGCGGGGCCGCGTCGGTCGACAGGACGTCGTCCGCATGGTGCCCTTCTTTCTGCTCGCCCTGGCCATGGGGCTCGTGACGCTCTCGATGCAGTCGCCGCGAGGCGATGTTTTCGCCGAATCAGGCGAGGACTCAGTCGTGTCGCGGATCGCGGCGAGCGGCTGGGTGACCGCCTTTTATCTCTGGAAGGCTCTCGTGCCCATCGGCCTCGCCATGATTTATCCGCGGTGGAACGTCGATCCGGCCACGGTCTCGGCCTGGATGCCCTGGCTGCTGCTCGGCGGACTGGCCGCCGCCATGTGGCGAGTCAGCCCCAGCCGGCGACGGCCGATCTTTCTGGCCCTCGGATGCTTCCTGGCCTCGCTTACGCCGGTGCTGGGGATCATCCCGATGCGGTTTCGCCAGTTCTCCCTGGTCTCGGACCATCTCCAGTATCTGGCGGTTCCGGCGATCACGGCGCTCGTCGCCGCCGGACTGACCACGGTCGCGGCGAGCCGGCGGGGCAGCTGGCTGGCCCATGCCCCGGCGGTCCTGCTCGTCCTCATCCTGATGGCGCTGACCTGGCAGCGAAGCCACGTCTTCCGATCGGAAACGGCCTTGTGGCGGGACTCACTGTCCAAGAACCCCTACTCGCACAACGCCCACTACAACCTGGCCGAGGCCCTCGCGCAGACGGGTCATCCCGACCAGGCTGCCCCGCACTATCGCGACGCGTTGCGGCTCAAGCCCGACTTCGCCGCGGCGCACAACAACCTGGGCGCCCTGCTGGGCCCGCAGGGCCGGCTGGACGAAGCGGTCGCCCACTTCGCGGAGGCGCTGCGGCTCCAGCCCGACTACGCCGAAGCCCACAACAACTGGGGGGTCGCGCTGGCGGTGCGGGGCGATCTGCCGGGGGCCGTCGCCCACTTCGAAGAGGCGGTGCGTCTGAATCCGGACCACGAGAACGCTCGGTCCAACCTGGATCGCTCGCGTGAACAGCTGCAGGCTCGGCGCTCCGCGCCGACGAACGAGTGATCCGGCCGCCAAGCGGCCCTCGCCTGGTCCCGCCTTCGCCTCGCGCCGGGCCCGGATCATGAAGCCGTCCAGCGGGATGTGTTACGATTCGCGACCGCCAGGTCCGCGGGCACTCCATCCGCTTTGCACGTCTCACGAGCATCCACCATGCACATCGCCATCATCGTCGGCAGCCACCGCACAGAGAGTCAGTCCAGCCGCGTCGGGAAGTACATCGCCCAGGATCTGGTTCGCATCGACGCGGGCGTGACCGTCGACACGATCGATCTGGCGGGAAATCCCCTGCCCCTGTGGGATGAGAGCGTCTGGCGGGGAGACAGCACCCTCGCGTCCCTCTGGAAGCCCTACCGCGACAGGCTGAGGAAGGCCGACGGGTTCGTGATCATCTCGCCCGAATGGGCCGGAATGGTGCCCCCGGGCCTCAAGAACCTGCTCCTGTTCGCAGGCCCCCGGGAGGTCGGACACAAGCCGGCTCTGATCGTCGCCGTGTCGGCATCGAGGGGCGGGAGTTATCCCGTGAACGAGCTCCGCACCAGCGGCTACAAGAACAGCCGTCTGGTCTACATCCCGGAACACGTGCTCGTGCAGGATGTGGCCGATGTCCTTGTCGGAGAAACGTCCGCGAGCGACCGCGACGCCTGGCTCCGCCGGCGGATCGAGTTCGCCGATCGGATCCTCCTCGCGTATGCCAAGGCCCTCGCCGCGATCCGCGAGGGCGGCCTGACCGAGCACGCCGACTTCCCCTACGGGATGTGAACGCGGGCTTCGGGACTGCAGGGCAGGCGGCACGATTGAGAGCCTGCGACAGTGCGTCTCGGGTCGGTGCCTATCGGAAGACCGGGCTTGAGCCTATTCGCGGTCCGGGGGAGTGCGGGGAGAGTGATGCGGGAGCCCCGCAGTTCGTCAGGCGATGCCTGAGAGACGTCGCGATCGTCATGGACGTGCGAGAGTTCGCCCTCGTCGGTGGGCGGAACCCGGGCTCGAGAGACGGGCGGCGGTTCGAGCATTGGCTACCGGTTGCGCGGACTTCCGCCCGCGCGAGTGCCGTGGACCGCCATTTGCGCGTGCCCCGGCTACTACCCGCGACCAGTCGCGAGGAATAGGGAATGGGTGACGAGGGACTCGAACGAACCGGGGTTTTGCCGTCGGAAACCCCATTCGTGGTTTCTGAGTGTGCACATTTGTGTGCAACCGTGAAAACCCCCAGTTTTGTCGCGGAAAATGGACTCGCTGTGGCATGGGAGCGGATGTCGCCCGAGTTTCAGCGGTGCCTATCTTCTCTCCCTCCAGAAGTCCTCGCCGCCCTCCACGCTCTGTTCAGTGGCCTACCTCAACGACCATGATCGGCGGCCATGCCTGCCCCGCGTCATCGCCCCTCCCGCTCCCGCTGGCACGTCTACCTGCTGCGGTGTCGTGATGGCTCTCTCTAAACGGGCATCACGAACGACCTCGACAGGCGGCTGAAGGCCTGCGCTGCTGGAACCGCTGCTCGATACACCCGCAGCCGGTTCCCCGTAACGCTGGCCTACACCGAGCCGCAGACCACGAAATCCGCGGCCCTAACAGGCTGTGCCGGGCCGAGAAAGAGCGGCCTATCGGAATCGAAACGGGCCGGCGCAGGGACAGCCGGGACTAAATATTTTTGGCCACAGCTAAACTGCCCGGACTAACCCCACAGATTTGGAGCCCCAGATGACCGACCCATTGCTGCACACATGGAATCTCAACCTCGGCTACGCGAAACGCCTCGTGGCCGATATCCCGAAAGAGAAAATGGCCCTGCAGCCGTCACCGGGAATGAATCATGCGGCGTGGGTTTTGGGTCATCTGGCCTGCACGGCGGACATGCTCGGCGCCATGATCGGCCTAAAGCCAGTGTGCCCGCCGGAATGGCCGAGCCTTTTTGATTGGAATTCGAGCCCATCCAGCGACGCGAGCCTGTACCCCTCGAAGGCCAATCTCGTGAAGGCCCTCGAAGACGCCCATGCCCGGATCGCCGCTGCTCTGCCGAATGTGCCCGAATCACGTTGGCCTGAAACCACACCTCTCGAAGCTGTCCGGGGATTTCTGCCGACGATGGGTGACTGCTTTGTGTTCGTGATGGCTGCCCACGAGAACATGCACCTCGGGCAGGTTTCGGCATGGCGGCGGGTTCAGGGAATGGGGAGGGTTTAAATATGAAAACCACCTACGTCAGGGTGATCGCAAAACTCAACTGCCGGACGATTGCCCCCGAGTTGCTGGTGGGACGGGCCATTCGCCTTTATGACGCCGATGCCCTGTCAGACGACTTTCTGTCCAGCAGCAAGGTCGAGCCGGATGGAACAGCGGGTTTTCTCTTCGATCTGTCCACGAGCCGCAGTCTGGATTCGCTGTTCGAGACCAAGCCCGACCTGTACTGCATCGTGTCTGGAGATGACGGCCGGATTCTTTACCGCTCCGACATCCACGCCAACACGGACTTTCTGGGAGTCGATCCGGATTCTGGCGAGCAGCACCGCACGATCCAGATTGAGTTCCAACAGGCTTGAAACATTGGGAGAGCACCTTGTTGAGCCTGGGACGCTGGCTTTTGCACGCGTGGTGATGCGCACATGCCCGAAGACCTGTCGTGGCAAAACAATGAACAGCCACGGGAATCATGCGCCTCCCAGCCCGATTGGCATTTCGAGGGTGGCTTTCTGGTCTACACAGCCGCCTATCACCTGAAGCGTGGATATTGTTGCGGCT
>JBIJCD010000036.1:0-14618 GCA_044344895.1 Pirellulales bacterium
GGCGCTCGCGCCCCGGTATCCCAACCGTCGCGCCCTCACCCTCCCCGCGCTCCACATCGTCAACGCCGAGCTGCGGCACGTGCCCCTGCAGGCGGTCGCCGAGATCGCGGCGGTGCTGGGGCTGGCCCCGGCCGAGGTGCAGGACACCCTCACCTTCTACCAGTTCTTCCACCAGGAGAAGCCGCACGGCCGCGTGCGGGCGTTCGTCTGCCGGTCGGTCTCCTGCGCGCTCCGCGGCGGCGACCACCTGCTCGAGCACCTCTGCAAGGCCAACGGCATCGATCCCTACGGCACCACGCCCGACGGCGAGCTGACGATCGAGCCCGCGGAGTGCCTCGGGGCCTGCGACTTCGCCCCCTGCATCCTCGCCAACGACGACCTGCTCAAGAACATGACCCCCGAAGCCGCCGCTGCCGCCCTGAAGCAGCCGCGGGCGAAGGCGACCTGACATGCCACCATTCAAGCCCGTCCTGCTCGAGGCCGTCGGCGTGCCCGATGGCCACACGCTGGCCAGCTACCGGTCGCGCGGCGGCTATGCGCCGGTCGAAAAACTGCTCACGGAGAAGCAGCCGGCCGACGTCGTGGAGATGGTGAAGGCGTCGGGGCTCCGCGGCCGCGGCGGCGCAGGATTTTCCACGGGGCTCAAGTGGACGTTCCTGCCGAAGGATCACCCCGGCCCGATCTACCTCTGCATCAACGCCGACGAGAGCGAGCCGGGCACGTTCAACAACCGGATCCTGATGGAGGACGACCCGCACCAGGTGATCGAGGGAATCATCCTCTCGGCGTTCGCCACGCGGGCCAGCACCGCCTACATCTACCTCCGCTACGAATACCCGCGGAGCTGGCACCGCCTGCAGGCCGCCATCGACGAGGCCTACGCGGCCGGCCTGATCGGCAAGAACATCAAGGGAAGCGGCTTCTCGCTCGACGTCTACCTCCACCGCGGCGCCGCCGCCTACATCTGCGGCGAGGAGACGGGCTTGATCGAGAGCCTGGAGGGGAAGCGGGCATGGCCGCGAATCAAGCCGCCGTTCCCGGCGATCGAGGGCCTCTTCCGCAAGCCGACGGTCGTCAACAACATCGAGACGATGGCCTGCGTGGCGCAGATCGCCCGCCGCGGCGTCGACTGGTTCAAGTCGATCGGCGTGCCGGCCGACCCGAACAACCCGCGTGATCCGGGCAGCTACGGGCCGAAGCTCTACTGTCTCTCGGGCCACGTGGAGCGGCCGGGCTGCTACGAAGCGGCGCTGGGCATCACGGCCCGGCAGCTCATCGACGAGTATGGCGGCGGCGTCTGGAAGGGCCGCAAGGCCAAGGCGGTGATCCCCGGCGGGATCTCGATGGGGCTCATGACCGAGGCCGAACTCGACACGCCGCTCGACTTCGCCGGCCCCGGCAAGGTGGGCTGCCTCGGCCTGGGCACGGCGGCCGTCGTCGTGATCGACGAGACTGTGAGCATCGTCGACTTCCTCCACAACTCCTGCCGGTTCTTCGCCCACGAATCGTGCGGCCAGTGCACGCCGTGCCGCGAGGGCACGAGCTGGTCGCTGCGGATGCTCGAGCGGATCAAGGCGGGCAAGGGCCGGCTCAGGGATCTCGACCTGCTGGCCGAGATCGGCGCCACGATGGGAATGATGCCGGGATCGACGATCTGCGGCCTGGCCGACGGCGCGGCCTGGCCGATCAAGAACGCCATCAAGAAGTTCCGCGGCGAGTTCGAGGACTACATCAAGCAGACCAACCCGCACGGCTGGATGGTGACCGACCCGGTGCCCGCCCTGCAGATCGTCGGAGCCCATCACTGATGCCCACAGTCATCGTCGACGGCAAGGAAATCGAGATCGGCGCCGACGAGCGGCTCAACTGCATCGAGGCCGCGCGCCGGGCCGGCAAGGAAATCCCGCACTACTGCTGGCACCCGGGCCTGTCGGTCGTGGCGAGCTGCCGCATGTGCCTGATCGAGACCGGGCAACGCGATCCCGCCACCGGCAAGATCTCGATGGTGCCCAAGCTCGTCCCCGGCTGCCAGACGCCGGTGAAGGACGGCACGGTGATCGTCACCGAGAGCCAGCTCGTCAAGGACAGCCGGGCCCGCGTCGAGGAGGCGCTCCTGATCGACCATCCGATCGACTGCCCGATCTGCGACAAGGCCGGCGAGTGCCTGCTGCAGGACTACCACTTCCAGCACGGCCAGGCGGAGCGGCGGGCCGACCTGCATCCCTTCACGAGCCGCCGCCGCGACGTCGGTCCGACGGTCACCCTGTTCGTGGACCGCTGCATCATGTGCACCCGTTGCGTGCGGTTCACCCGCGAGGTGTCGGGCACGAGCGAGCTGATGGTGACCAGCCGCGGCGCCAAAGAGGAGATCGACGTCTTCCCCGGGCACCCGCTCGACAACAAGCTCTCCGGCAACGTCGTCGACCTCTGCCCGGTGGGGGCGCTCGGCGACAAGGACTTCCTCTACCAGCAGCGGGTCTGGTTCATGAAGCGGGAGGCCAACGTGTGCGGCGGCTGCTCCGCGGGCTGCTCGATCCACACCGAGCACAACCAGGACACCGTCTACCGGCTCAAGCCCCGCGAGAACCAGCACGTCAACAAGTGGTGGATCTGCGACGACGGCCGCTACGGCTGGCACCACATCCACGACGCGGCGCGGCTCGTCGGCGCCGCCCGCGCGACCGCGGGCGCGAAGCACGGCCCGCCAGCCTTCGACGAGGTCGAATGGCATGACGTGGCCCAGCGGCTCCGCGCCGATCTCAAGCAGGCCGGTCGGCTCGCGGTAGCCGTCTCGCCGATGCTCACCGTCGAAGAGGCGTGGATGCTCTGCGCGCTGGCCCGGTCGATCGACCCCGAGGCCTTCCTCGCCGTGGGCCACGTGCCGGTCTCCGGCGCCGACCAGACGTTCCCCGGCGGCTTCACGATCCGCGCCGAAAAGTGCCCCAACCGCCTCGGCGTCGAGGCGGTCGTGGCCCTCTTCGACCCCGCCGTCCACGGCTGGGAAGCCCTCGTCGAGCACGTCCGCGCCGGACGGGCCGATGCGGCCTGGGTCACCGGGGGCTATTCCGCCGCCTGGATCGACGACGACACCGCCAGCGCGTTCGGCGACCTCGCGTGCCTGGTGGTACAGGACCTGTTCGATTCCCCGCTGGCCCGGCTCGCCACTTGGCGGCTGCCCGCGGCCGGCTTCGCGGAGCGGGCCGGCACCTGGGTGAACGTCGGCCACCGCGCCCAGTGCTTCGGCCAGGCCGTGCGGCCGCCGGCCGGCGTCTGGCCCGAGGGCCGCCTCTACTGGAACCTGCTCGGCCGCCGCGGCCTCTACGATCCTTCCGCCGTGCGGCGGCAGATCGCGGAATCCTCAGCCGCGTTCGCCGCGCTCGCCGGCGAGGTGCCCGCGACCGGCATCGACCTGCGGATCGGGCAGCTCGCCCACTGACCCCACGCTTCGCCTCCCACCAGACACGCCCATGACCGCCTACCTCCCTTCGCCGCCGACGATCGCCGCGCTCGTGAAAATCGGCCTGCTCGTGGGCGGCCTGATGACCGCAGCGGCCTACCTCGTGCTCGTCGAGCGGTGGATGGCGGCCTGGGTGCAGGACCGCAAGGGCCCGAACCGCGTCGGCATCCCACTCACCAAGATTCGTCTGTTCGGTCTGGGGCAGCCGTTGGCCGACGGCCTGAAGATCATCCTCAAGGAGGACTTCACGCCGCGGCACGTCGACAAGGTGCTCTACACCGCCGCGCCCCTGGTGATCCTCGCAGCCTCGCTCGCGATCTTCGCCGCGATCCCCTTCGGCAGCGTGCTGCCGCCGCTGGGCATTCCCGGCCTGCCCGATCCCGTGCCGTTTCTGGTGGCGCCCGGGCTCGACGTGGGCGTGCTCTGGGTGTTCGCCCTGTCGAGCATCGCCGTCTACGGCGTGCTCCTTGGCGGCTGGGCGAGCAACAACAAATACGGCTTCCTGGGCGGCCTGCGGAGCAGCGCCCAGCTGGTCGCCTACGAGATCCCGCTGGGCCTGGGCCTGCTTGGCGTCGTGCTGGCGGCCGGATCGCTCAAGCTCGACTCGATCATGAACGCCCAGGCCGAGAGCGGCATCTGGTTCGCGTTCGCGCAGCCGCTGGGTTTCATCGTGTTCCTCGTGGCCAGCTTCGCCGAGGCGGCCCGGCTGCCGTTCGACCTGCCCGAGGCGGAGCAGGAGCTCGTGGGCGGCTACCACACCGAATATTCGGGCATCAAGCTGCTGCTATTCCTCGTGGCCGAGTTTCTCCACATGGTCACGGCGGCCTTCCTGATCGTGATCATGTTTCTGGGCGGCTGGCACCTCTGGGGCCTGACCGGCTCCTCGCAGGAAGTCACCTGGCTGCAGGCCTTCATCCGTTTCGGCGTGCTCTCGGCCAAGATCCTGGGCGTGATCCTGTTCTTCATGCTCGTCCGTTGGAGCTGGCCGCGGTTCCGCTTCGACCAGCTGATGAACCTGGCCTGGAAGGTGATGCTGCCGCTGGGCATCGCCAACCTCGTGACCGTGGCGACGATCGAGGAGTTCCGGCCGCAGCTGCAGCGGGCGCTGGGTGCCGAGTCGGCGGCGCTCGTCGCCCTGGCCGCCCCCTGGGCGGTCTTCGTGCTCGGCTGGCTGGCCGCCGGCCTGCTCACTCCCTCCGGCACCGACAACCGTCCGATCCGCACGCACGGACCACTCGACGCCGAGGACCGTCTCCGCGACCGCGAGCTGGTGGAGGCCTGACATGAAGCCCAACGACCCCGCCGTCACCTGGATCGAGGAGAAGCCGCTGGGCCTCACCGAGCGGCTCTACCTGCCGCTGCTCGTGCAGGGCCTCGCCACGACGGCCCGCCACCTCGTCAGCCCGAAGGTGACGGTGAGCTATCCCGACCAGCGGCCGAAGGTAGGCAACCCGCTCATCTACCGCGGCGTGCACCGGCTCAACCGCGACGATGAGGGCCGGGTGAAGTGCGTGGCCTGCTTCCTCTGCGCCACCGCCTGCCCCGCCCACTGCATCGACATCGTGGCCACCAACAGCCCCTGGCCCGACCGCGAGAAGTATCCGGAAAGCTTCGCGATCGACGAGCTGCGGTGCATCTTCTGCGGCATGTGCGAGGAGGCCTGCCCGGTGGACGCGATCGAGCTCACCAGCCTGCTCGACCTCACCGGCAAGAGCCGCGAGGAAATGATCTTCGACAAGGAGAAGCTGCTGAGTGTCTACGACATGACGAAGGACGCGGAGCCGATGAAGTCGGCCAGCCTGGGAGGGACGCTGTGACGCCCGCCTTCGATCCCTTCCTGCCCGGCGCGATCCTGGCCGGCGGCGTCGTCGCCGCCGCGGCCAGCCTCTGGCTGCTCTTGCCGAACGGCCCCGACCGGCTTGGCCTCCGCCGGCTGGGCATCCTGCTCGGCCTGCTGGCGCTGGGAGCCTTCGTCGTCACCGGCCGCCGGCTCGGCGGTCTCGGCGAGGAGGCCGTGTTTCTCATCGTGTCGCTCGTGGCAGTGGTCGCCGCCGCCGCTACGATCGTGTCTCGGTCGCCCGTCTACGCGGCGATCTGGTTCGCCCTGTCGCTGGTGGGCGTGGCCGGCGTCCTGCTCGTGCTGGGCGCGCAGTTCCTCGGCGTCGCCACGATCGTGGTCTACGCGGGCGCGATCCTCGTGATGTTCCTGTTCGTGCTCATGCTGGCCCAGCCCGCGGGGCTCGCGCCCTACGACCGTGTCTCGAACGAGCCGTTCCTGGCGGCCTTGGCGGGTGCCGTGCTGCTGGGCGTGCTGTCGCTGTCGATCGGCCGCCTTTCCGCCGCCCCTGCCGCTTGCTGCAGCCTGCCGAGCCGGGTGCGCACGGATGGGCCGGCCACGCCTGCGGCCGCCGCAACCGGCGGCGTTGTCGACCCGCTCGCCGAGAATCACGTGGCCCGGCTGGGCGGCGAGCTCTTCGGCCGGCACTTGATCGCCGTCGAGGCGGCCGGCGTGCTGCTGCTGGTCGCTCTGATCGGCGCCATCGCGGTGGTGGCGCGGGGCGAGGACGCGCACGCGGCGGCGGACACCGACGCGGGGAGGGCTCCACGATGAACGCCGCGCAGTCGCTCCCCTTGCTGCAAAACGCCCTCACGGTCGGCGCCATCCTTTTTAGCCTCGGGCTGGTCGGCATCCTGACGCGACGGAACCTGATCGTCATGTTCCTGGCCGCCGAGATGATGCTGCAGGGGATCTCCGTGAGCCTGGTCGCCTGGAGCCGCCACCACGGCGACTGGGGCGGTCACGTGCTCGTGATCTTCGTGCTCACGGTCGCGGCCTGCGAGGCGGCGGTGGCCCTGGTGTTCGTGCTGCAGGCGTTCTCGCGGACGGGTCGCCTCGACGCCGCGGCCTGGCAGTCGCTCCGCGAGGCGACCGTGGGCCGCACCGTCGACCACGAACTGCCCGCGATCGACACGGTCCCGCCGCGGTTCCCCACGCTCACGCGGGCCGGCGTGCTGCCCCCGCCCGACGAAAACGAGCCGCTGCAGCGCGAGCACGTCTGAACCCGTCCGTCGCAACGCTCCAGCGAGTGTCCCCCGCATCCCGTCTTCACTTCACCGCCGGCCCCGATCCCCGCCATGCAAGACCTCTCCCCCGCCACGCTGCTTGTGCTCGTGCCGCTGCTGCCGCTGCTCGGCGCGATCCTCACGGTGCTGCTGGGCCGTACGCTCGGGTCCCGCGGCCACCTGCCGGCCATGGCCGGCATCGCCGGCGCGGCTGCGGTGGCGGTGGCGCTGCTCATGGCCACCGCTCGCGACGTGAGCCCGGCCCACGGGCCGCACGCCGAGGCGGTCCGGCCGGTGGAAATGATCTCCACGCTCTGGAACTGGGCCTCGTTTGACCAGGCCTACGAGCCGCCGGCCGACAGCCCCGCCGCCGACGCCCGGATCGAGCCGCGGAATCCCGCGGTGTCCCGCGACCTGCGCGGCTTCTCGATCCCCGTGGCGCTGCGGCTCGACCCGCTCACGGCCACCATGCTCACGATCATCACCTGCGTGGGCCTGTTGGTGACCATCTATTCCACCGGCTACATGCATGGCGACCCGGGTTACCCGCGGTTCTTCGCACTGGTGGCGATGTTCGTCTTCTCGATGTCGATGCTCGTGGCCGCCAGCAACTTCCTGCTCGTCTACGTGTTCTGGGAGGCGGTGGGCGCGTGCAGCTACCTCCTCATCGGATTCTGGTTCACCAAGCCCGAGGCGGCGCGGGCCGCCAAGAAAGCCTTTTTGGTCAACCGCGTCGGCGACTTCGGCCTGGCCATCGCCGTGTTCCTCCTGTGGATGAGCTACGGCACGCTCGATTTCCACGACACGATCTCACCGCAGGGCGTGATCATGCCGGGCATCCTCGGGCAGACGCGGCTGGCCGATGCGGCCGGCTATGCGGGCGGCGCCGTGGGCACCGCGATCTGCCTGCTGCTGCTCCTGGCCGCCTGCGGCAAGAGCGCCCAACTGCCGCTGCACATCTGGCTCCCCGACGCGATGGAGGGCCCGACGCCCGCCAGCGCCCTGATCCACGCCGCGACCATGGTGACCGCCGGCATCTACCTGATCGCCCGGTCAGCGCCGCTCTTCGCCGCTTGCCCAGGGGCGCTTACCGTGGTCTCGATCGTGGGCGCCACGACCGCGCTCGTGGCAGCCCTCATCGGCACCGTGCAGAACGACCTCAAGCGAGTGCTCGCCTATTCCACGATCAGCCAGCTCGGCTACATGTTCGCCAGCCTCGGCACCGGCACGCTGTTGGGCTTCACGGCCGCCATCTTCCACCTGCTCACGCACGCCTGCTTCAAGGCGCTGTTGTTCCTCGGCGCCGGCTCGGTGATGCATGCCATGGGCGGCGTCATCGACATGCGGCGGTTCGGCGGCCTGCGCCGGGTGATGCCGGTGACGGCGGCCACGTTCCTGATCGGGGCGGCGGCGCTTGCGGGCGTGGCCCCTTTCGCCGGCTTCTTCAGCAAGGACGAGATCCTCGCCTCGCTCCACGCCAAGGGCTGGCCGTCCGCCCACGGTTCCCACCACGCCGTCGTCGCCGGCAGTCTCACGGACACGGCCGCCGGCCCGCTGCGGCTGGCCTCCTTCGCGGCCGACGCCCGCACGACCGGCACCGTCGGCCTCGACGCGCTCGACCGGCCGGAGGTGTGGCGGCTGCTGTTTTGGATGTCGCTGGTCACGGCCGGACTCACCGCCTTCTATACGTTCCGCGCGGTGTTCATGACGTTCACCGGTCCGACGCGGGTGCCGCCGGGAGCTCACGGCCACGGCGGCCACGGGCACGAATCCTACGAGTCGCCCCGCGCCATGACGCTGCCGCTGATCATCCTGGCGGTGCCCTCGGCCCTCGTGGGCTTGCTGTTGTTCAGCACCAACTGGCTGGCCCACTTCCTCTCCGCCACGCCGTCGCTGACGGCGCCGGCAGTCGCCAGCACCGCCACGCCGCACGCCTTCCACCTCGATCTCGCCCTGCAGGGCACGCTGGCCGCCGCGATCGGCATCGTCGTCGCCGCGATCGGACACCTCGGCCGCCGCAGCGACGGCCCGCAGATGGAACGGTTCCTCGGTCCGCTGCAGACGCTGTTCGCCAACAAGTTCTACTTCGACCAGATCTACGCCGCGCTCGTCGTGCGGCCGCTGGAGGCGCTCGCCCTGGTCGCGGCCCTGGTCGACCGCCACGTGATCGACGGCGCGGTCGACGCAGTCGCCGGCGTCCCCGTGGCCCTGGGCCAGCTGATTCGCCGCGGCCAGTCAGGCCTGCTGCAGCGGTACGCGCTGGCCGGCGTGCTGGGCGTGCTCACCATCGTCGTGCTCCTCGCCTGGCAGCTCCGCGGCTGATCCCCGTCCACCACCCAGATCACCACTCCACCCATGAACCAGTTCGCCCCCGGCGCCGGCGTCCACCTGCTGCTCGCGATCGCGACGCCGCTGCTCGGCGCGTTCAACATCTGGCTGCTGGCCGGCCGCGGCCGCTCGGCGGTGCGGCAAAGCGCGGTCGTCACCACCGTGCTCACGCTCGCGATCACCGGCTGGCTCGTGCTCCGCTACCTCGCGAGCCCGGAGGCGGCGGCCGGCGAGCCCTACGCCGTCGTGTCAGCCCCGTGGCTCGTGGGCGGCATTTTCGACGTCCGCCTGACGCTGGGCCTCGACGGCCTGTCGATCTGGCTGTTCGGCCTGTCGGCGCTCCTGTCGCTGACCGCCGTGCTCGTGAGCTGGGACGCCATCACGGAGAAGCCGGCCGGCTTCTACTGCCTGCTGCTGCTGCTGGAGGCGGCCATGCTGGGCGTGTTCGCGGCCCGCGACGTGATCCTATTTTACGTGTTCTTCGAGTTCACGCTCGTGCCGCTGTTCTTCCTCATCGGCATCTGGGGCCACGACGACCGCCGCCGGGCGGCGGTGAAGTTCTTCATCTACACGCTGGCCGGCAGCGTGCTGGCGTTCCTCGGCCTGCTCACGATCGTGCTCTGGCACGCGTCGCACACCGGCACGGTCACCTTCGACATCGCCGCCCTGACCGCGGGCGTGGCGGCCCATCCCCTGCCGATGAGCCGGGAGGGGGGCTGGCTGCAGATGATCGTGTTCCTGGCGCTCTTCGCCGGCTTCGCCGTGAAGGTGCCGATCGTGCCCTTCCACACCTGGCTGCCGCTGGCCCACGTGGAGGCCCCCACAGGGGGCAGCGTCGACCTCGCCGGCGTGCTCCTCAAGATCGGCATCTACGGCTTCCTGCGATTCTCGCTGCCGATGCTCCCCGACGCCACGGCGGCCGCCGCGCCCTGGCTCTTTGGGCTCGGCGTGGCGGGCATCCTGTACGGCGCCCTCGTGGCCCTCAACCAAACCGATCTCAAGCGATTGATCGCCTACTCGTCGGTGAGCCACATGGGCTACATCGTGATGGGCCTCTTCGCACTCGAGCCGGTGGCGGTCGAGGGGGCGGCCCTGCAGCTGATCAACCACGGGCTGTCGGCGGCCGGGCTGTTCGCGCTGGTGGGCATGATCTACGAGCGGTTCCACACGCGGTCGATCCCCAACCTCGGCGGCATCGCCTCCAAGGCCCCCTGGCTGACGGTGCTGTTCATGCTGTTCACCTTCTCGAGCATCGGCCTGCCCGGCCTCAATGGCTTCGTGGGTGAATTTCTCATCCTCGCCGGCTCGTTCCAGCGGGCCTGGGCGGGCGTCTCGCCAGCGTGCCGCACGGCCTATCTCGTCATGGCAGTATCGGCCGTGGCGGGCGTCGTGCTGGGAGCCTGGTACATGCTGTGGGCGGTGGAGCGGGTCTTCTTCGGCGGCTCCCGGGAGCCGCCCCACGGCGCCGGCCACGCAGCGGCCACGACGCACGGCCACGATGATCACGCTCACGGCGGCCATGGCCACGATCACGCCGCCGGCGACCGGTGCGACCTGCGGTGGTACGAGGTCGCGGCGCTCGCCCCGCTCGCCGTGTTCGTGCTCTGGATCGGGCTGGCACCGGCCACTTTTCTCCGCCCTCCCGCCGCGTTGCTCCGCGCCGCCACACGCGACGCCGCCACCGCGTTCGACGCGCGGATGCACCCGGATCCGGCGGCCGCCCCGGCCATCGTTCGGGGCGGCGCGGCCGTGGCGCGGGTCGCGGCCCGCGATGGTGCAACGCGGCCTTCCCCCATCCCGTCGAGGGAACGCCCATGACCTCCCACATGACATCACTGCAGACCTTCTTCCTGCTCGCTCCGGAACTGGTGCTCGTGGCGGCCGCGCTGATCGCCTTCCTCGGCGGCGGCTTCGCCCGCCTCCGCCACGGCTGGCTCGTGGCTTTGATCGGGATCGTCGTGGCGATGCTGGTCGCCGGTGACCAGCCCGCGGCGGGGTCTTGGGTCACCTCGGGCGGTGTCTGCGTCGATGCCTTTTCGAGCTACGTCCGCTGGACCGTGCTGGTGCTCGGCGGGCTGCTCTGCCTGGTGCAGGCGGGCGATCTGTTCCCCACCGCCGTCACCCGCACCGGCATGATCCGCAGCGGCGGCACCTGCGAGGAGGCCGGCACATTCCTCGTGCTACTCGCCGGGCTGTCGCTGGCCGCCTTGGCTGACGACCTCGTGCTCTTGTTCGTCGGGCTCGAGCTGGTGTCGATTCCCACCTACATCCTGCTGGCTCTCAAGCGGACCGACGCCCACGGCCAGGAGGCGAGCCTCAAGTATTTCTTCCTCTCGCTCGTGGCCTCGGCGCTCTTTCTCTACGCCGCGGTATGCCTCTACGGTATCGGCGGCTCCACCAACCTGACGCTGATCGGCGCCCGCCTGCGCTCGGCGGAGCCGTCGCTGGTGGGCATGGTCACCGTGCTGCTCCCGGTCGCCATCGGCATGACGCTCGCCGGGGCGGCGTTCCGGTTGGCGGCCGTGCCGATGCACTTCTACGCTCCCGACGTCTACGAGGGCACGAGCCCGTCGAACGCCGCCCTGCTCTCCACGCTGCCCAAGGTCGCCGGCATCGTGGTGCTGGCGCGGGTGCTGGCGCTGGCGATCCCGCCGGCGGCCGCGATCGACTCGGCCGCCGTCGGCGGCGCGGCGACGGCCTACCTGGAGCTCTTCTGGAAGGTCGCCGCCATCCTCGCCGCCGTCACCATGACCGTGGGCAACGTCATGGCGCTGCTGCAGCGGAACCTGCGGCGGCTGCTGGCCTGCTCCTCGATCGCCCACGCCGGCTACCTGCTCGTCGGGATCGCCGCCGCGGCGGCGGCCGAGTCGACCCGGGCCGCGCCTGCCGGCGGCCCCACCAGCGCCGACACCGCCTGGACGCTGGGGCTCGGCGGCCTGGCGGCGTCGCTCTTCTACCTGGCGACCTACGCGCTGGCCACCACCGGTGTCTTCGCGGCGCTCACCTATCTCGGCCATCGCTGGCCGGAATGGACCGCCGGCAGCGGGCCGCGGCCGCCGCGCGAGGAGGTGACGACGGTCGACGACCTCGACGGCCTGTCGTCCACCAACCCCGTCGCCGCCTTCGCGATCGCGCTGTTCCTGCTGAGCCTCGCCGGCATCCCGCCGCTGCCGGGCTTCTGGGGCAAGCTCACGCTCGCCACGTCGGCCCTGGAGGTCGATTGGAACGCGGCGATCGATTTCGGCAGCCGGCGGGCCTGGTTCGTCTCGCTCGCGGTGATCCTCGTGCTCAACGCGGCGATCGCCGCCGCTTACTACCTGCGGATCATTGCCGCCATGTATTTCCGCTCGACCAAGCGGGGCGTTCAGGCCGACGGCGGCCTCACCGCCGGCGTGGCGATGCTCCTGTGCACGGCGCTGGTGCTGATGGTGACCCTCCAGCCCCGCGGCTTGTTCGCCTCCTCGTCGCAGGCCGGCACCGCGATCGAAAAGAACGCCCGCTGAGCCCCACCCTGCCCACCGATGCTTCCCCCGTCGACCGCGCCGCCGTCATGGCCGTCCTCGGCGACATCGCCGATCCCGAGACCGGCCGTCCACTGGTCGAGATGGGGCAGGTCCGTGACGTGCGGACGGAGCCGGGCGCGATCACCGTCACGGTCGGCCTGACGTCGCACGCGGCCATCCTGTGGACACGGACGCGGGCCCGCATCGAGGAGCTCCTGCGGGCCCGGTTTCCCACAACGCCCCGGGTGACTGTCGAGATCGCCGAGCACGACCGGCCCGCGGTGAAGCTCGGGCAAATCGGGCTCGAGGCCAAGAGCGTAATCGCGGTCGGGTCGGGCAAGGGGGGCGTGGGCAAGAGCACGATCGCCACCTCGATCGCCATCGGGCTGGCGCGGGCCGGCAGCCGCGTGGGCCTGCTCGACGCCGACGTCTATGGGCCGAGCGTGCCGCACCTGGTCGGGCTGTCAGGCCGGCCTCAGATCGAACAGGGGAAGATCCAGCCGATGCTCCTGCCGGTGGGAGCACGGTCGATGCCGGTGATGTCGATGGGATTCCTTGTGCCCGCGGGAGAGGCGGTCGTGTGGCGCGGGCCGATGCTGCACGGCGCGATCACGCAGATGCTCCGCGACACCGCCTGGGGGCCCCTCGATTACCTCATCATCGACATGCCGCCGGGCACGGGCGACATCGCGCTGACGCTGTCGCAGGTGCTGCCACTCACCGGCGCGGTCGTCGTCTGCACGCCACAGGACGTGGCGCTGCTCGACGCCACCAAGGCGATCGCGATGTTCCGCAAGGTGAACATCCCCGTCCTGGGGATGGTGGAGAACATGAGCTTCTTCGTCTGCCCCGACACGGGGAAGCGTTACGACATCTTCGGCACCGGCGGCGCCCGGCGGACGGCGCAAGAGCTCGACATCCCGTTTCTGGGCGAGGTGCCGATCCAGATCCCGATCCGCGAGCACGGCGACGCCGGACGGACGGCGGCCAACTACGACGACGCCGACAGCCGCCCGTGGCTCGAGGCGATCTGCGAACGCCTGGTGGGCAACCTCGCGGCCGCCCACGCGGCCCGTCCCCCGATGCCGTCGCTGCCGGTGCTGTGAGCGGCACGGTTCGGGGCTGCCCATGCCCCGTCGCCGGACGTTCGCTTTCGCCCTCCGGGCTGTCGCTCACTCGATGCTGACTGCGCTCCGGCATCCATGCCTGCGCTGGTCAGCAACGCCGGCTCTCGGGACACGGGCAGCCCCTCACGGATGCATGTGGGCGGACGCTAATACAGCGACAACATGCCGCCGCTTCGCAACTGCAGCACCGGCTGCCGTGTGAACCGCATCAGTCCGGCAAGCGATCGCACCTCCGCCGCTTTCGTGCCGACCTTCACCCAGTCCGCCACGGAAGACCTCACCGACGTCTCCAGCGCGGGAAATCCCCACGCCCTGCAGGCGGCCTGCCAGAGATCGTCGAGATGGCGACGGCGCACGTGCAACGTGTCGAGGCCATACCAGTGAGCGGGCTGCTCGACGATCCGGCCGCCGTAATCTCCTGCGATCGTCTGCAGGTCGGCATCGAGCCGGGTGGCTGACTCTTTCAGATCGGCGAGCGACAGCCGACAACCTGGCACGAAGAACATACGCAGGGCGCGGTAGCGGACGTCGCCGACCGTCGTGATGCCAGCCATCGGCAGACGGGTGATCGCGACGGTCGCGCCACGATCGGCGAGCCGTCGGACGCTCTCACGCACCCACGATGCAATCTGTTCGGCGGGGAAGCCGTAGAGCAGTTCGTTGCCGACATCGGTGATGAGCGCCGCCGGCGGTTCACCGCCGTGGCGGTCGAGAGCCCGCCAGAGGCCGCTGCCGAGGATCGAAGGAAGTCGACGCACCGCCACGCGCGTGTTCACACCGTAGCCACGGCCGTGACCGGCGGCGACGAAGAGATCGGCCCCCGGCGCCCGCGATTCCACCGCCGCCACGAGCCGCGAAAGCCCCCGTGACACGTTGCTCGCCCCGAGCACCACCACACGCAGACGCGGAGAACAACTCACGAGCCTACTCCCAATCATCGCGTACAAAAGAATGCTTTTGTACCCGGAGACGGGAGGGGTTGCTCATGCTCCGGGAGCCGGCGTTGCTGACCAGCGCAGGCAGGATGCCGGAGCGCAGTCAGCATCGAGTGAGCGAAGGGCAGGATGCCCGTAGCGAACGTCCGGCGACGGGGTATGGGTCGCCCGAAGCCGGGTTGGGCGAGTCGACGGCACGACAGGC
>JBIJCD010000362.1:0-4054 GCA_044344895.1 Pirellulales bacterium
GGCCGATCCAGTTTGTGTCGGCGAGTGCCACCATGTTCGTAGGGGTGTACATGATCGCCGGGGGGGCTCTTCGCGACGCCCTTCAAGGGGAACCCCTTGTTTCTCGTGGCCCTGGGATCGCTCTTCGTGTTCGCGGGTGTGCGGGCGTGGCCGCGCCGGCCGCCGGCGCCGACGGGTGAGCATGCCACCGAGAGGCAGATCGGCCGTGCCGAGCGGCTCGGCATCGTCGTCCCCGCCGGGGTGACGCGAGACGAACTTTTGAATCTCGTGTGCGAGCGAGTGGAGCGGACATAGTCCGGTCTCCGGGACCGACTGTTTTCGCATTGTGGATGCCCGCCGGTTTTTGGGATACGCTCGTCCCTCGAGCAGGCGATGGTGGGCTGCCGCCCGGCTGCCCGCTGCCGCGGCTGCTGAGTCGGGCGGCCTGTCCCCGCATTCCAGCTGAGCCGGTCATGTCGCCGCTACGGTCCTTGTTGCTCGTGGCATGGGTGTCGTGGTGGTCCACTTGCGGCGCGGCCACGGCCGATGGCGACACCGCTGCGGCCTTTCCTGCCGAGGCCGTGGTCGCAGCGCGTGGGTTTCTGGAGTCGCACTGCGTGCGGTGCCATTCCGCCACCCGCCAGGAGGGCGGCGTGCGGCTGGACGACATGGGGTTCGAGATCGCCACCGTGGCGGTGGCGGAACGCTGGCAGAAGGTGTTGAACGTGCTCAACGCAGGCGACATGCCGCCTGCCGACGAGCGGCAGCCGGAGACGGTTGCCAAGACCGAGTTCCTGGCGGTGCTGTCGCGGACGCTCGTCTCGGCACGCAAGGTGATCGGTGACCAGGGCGGTATCGCCGCGCTGCGCCGGTTGAACCGCAGGGAGTACAAGAACACGCTGCTCGCCCTGCTCGGCGTGGATGTCGACGTGTCCAGCCTGCCCGACGATGTCGGCGGCCATGATTTCGACACGTTCGGCGCGTCGCTGTTCATGTCGAGCGATCAGTTCGAGCAGTACCTGGCCGTTGGCCGTCGCGCCGCCGCGGAGGCGATCGACGGGTGGCGTCGATCGGCGGAGCCCGCGCCACCCCGCCGGACGGTGCGAACGGAAGTGGAGGTCGCCGCCCGTCGGCGGATGGCGGGGCTCTTGAACGGCTATTTTCTCGGAGGGTATCGCAAGGCCAAGGAATGGCAGGCTGCCGGAGCCGACCCGGCGAAGGCCAGGGAGTTCGGATTCCCCGACGAGCATGAGGCCGCGTTCCGCATCCGCGCCTACGAGCAGCATGGTCCCTACCTGGGACAGTATCTCGCGCTGCCGAAGTCGGACGAGGGTGCCTGGCTCACCTACCATGCGGGCAACTACCACCACACCGAGACCATCACGATCCCCGCCGACGCGCCGCCGGGGAACTACCTGCTGCGACTGCGCGTGGCGGGCGATGAAAAGGTCTCCGCCGCGCGTCGATTCCTGGAGATGGGAGTCGTCGAGGGGGATGACTTCCGACGCCGGCATTGCTTTCAGGTCGCCAGCCCCCTGAGCCAGCCGCAGGAACTGGTGATTCCCGTGACGATCGCCGCCGCCGCCCCGCGGGCGTTCTCATTCCGGGAAAAACGGCATGCGGACACGGCCGCCCCCGCGTTTCGCAACAGTCTTGCGAGGGCCATGAACGGCGTCGGACTCGACTGTGCGCTGTGGATCGACTGGGTCGAGTGGGATGGCCCGGTGCCGGACCCGGCCGGGACGGCAGCCCTGCTCGAGTGTTTCGGTTCTCGGTGCCCGACTGCCCCGGATGACGCGGCCGCGCGGGCGGTGCTCGAACGCGTTGCCACCCGGGCCTTTCGCGGGATCCGTCCCGACGCCGATTATCTCGACCGTCTGCTCGCCGTCTATGCCGGTCAGATCGAGGCAGGCGGATCGTTCGCCGATGCAATGGCCGAGTCCATCGCCGTGATCCTCGCCTCACCGGCATTCCTCTACCTCAACGAACCGGTCGCCCCGTCGCCAGCCGCAGCGGCAGGAGCGGCCGAGGTCGATCGGGAGCTTTCCCAAACCGAGCTTGCCGCCCGGCTCTCGTACTTTCTCTGGGCGGCGCCGCCGGACGAAGCGTTGCTGGCGGCCGCGGCCGCTGGCGACCTGCGGAACCCGCGGGAACTCTCGCGGCAGGCCGAGCGTCTGCTGGGAGATCCGCGGTCGTTCGAGTGTGCGAAGGGGTTCACGCATCAATGGCTTGGCGTCGATCGGCTCGATTTCTTCCGGTTCGATCACCAGCTCTTTCCCGACTTCGACGAGGCCACCCGCGATGCCGCGAAGGCGGAGATCTACCACACCTTCCACTTCCTGCTGCAGCGGAATCTCGACGCCAGGAAACTTCTCGCCAGCGACTTCGTGGTGATCAACGGGTTGCTTGCCGACTACTATGGCCTCGCCGACGTCGCCGATCCTGAGAAGCCGAAGCCCGTCACGGGGGATCACTTTCGCATGGTCGCCTTGCCGGCGGGTAGTCCGCGCGGCGGGCTCGTCGGCATGGCGGCGGTGCTCGGCATGGGCAGCAATGGCGAACGGACGAGTCCCGTCGAACGCGGCGCCTGGGTGCTGCGCAAACTGCTCAACGATCCGCCGCCCCCGGCGCCGCCGAACGTTCCGCAGCTATCGCGGCTGGACGGCCGGAAGATCCCGGTGCGTGAGCGGTTGCGGATGCACCAGGAGGAGCCGCAGTGCGCCCAGTGCCACCGTGCGATCGATCCCATCGGCTTCGGTCTGGAAAACTTCGACGCTGCGGGACGGTGGCGCACCGAGGACCATCTCTACAAGCCCGGGTTCGTCGTCGCGAACGGTCCCCACGGCAAGGTGGTGGAGGCGTCGTTCCCGATCGAGCCGGCCGGCAGTTTCCATCGCGGCGAGGCGTTTGGAGACTACTTCGAGCTGCGGGATCGAATCAGGGAGCACGGCGATGATTTTCTCCGCGGACTGATCGAGCACCTCTACGCCTACGCCCTCGGCCGCCCCGTGAGTTTTGTCGATGCCGACACGATCGACTCGCTCGTCGCTGAAGCGAAGGCGGAAGGTGGTGGCCTGGCCGCGATCGTGCGGGGGATCGTCGCAACGGCCGAGTTTCGCACGAAGTAGATACGCCGCCCCAGGAGTCCAGCCATGCATGCGACCAGACGTGCCATCCTCAAAGCCGCCGGGACGGCTCTGGCCCTGCCGCACTTGCCCTCGCTCGCCCGCCGGGCCTTCGCTGCGGAATCGCGCGTCGTGCCGCCGAAACGGATGATGTTCCTGTCGTTCGGTTGGGGCGTGACGAACGAGACATGGTTTCCCGACCGGTCGACGACGGGCGTCGACTACCGGCTCTCGGAGGGGCTCGCGCCGCTCGAGCGTCATCGGCGTCGATTCACGGTCATTCAGGGCCTGTCGAACAAGTTTGCCGACGAGGCCCACTGGGGCAGCACCTTCTATCTCACGGGCGCGAATCGGTACGCGGTGCCGGGCAGCACCTTTTCAAATTCGATTTCGGCCGATCAGGTCGCCGCCGAAACGTTTGGCAGGCACACACGGTTCACCTCGCTCCAGTTCACGAGCCGGGATGCAGACCAGTCGGGGCACGGTCCCGGCCTATCGCTGGCCTGGAATCGCCAGGGCAAGCCGCTCGCCGGCCTCGACACGCCGCTGGCGGCTTATGCCAGGCTGTTCGGCGACGAGAAGACCCCGCTCGCCGACCGCCAGCGGATGCTCAGGGAACAGCGCAGCGTGCTCGACGCCGTCCTGGTGCAGGCGAAGACGATCGACAGAGCGCTGTCGAAGCGTGACAAGGACAAGCTGGACGAATACTTCCAGTCGATCCGCGAGATCGAGACGCGTCTCGCCAAGGAGGAATCGTGGCTCGCCGTGCCGAAGCCGAAGGCCCCGCTGGATACTCCCGGAGAATCCCTCGTTGGGGAGCGTGAGATCGCTCTGATGTATGACCTGATCGTGGCGGCATTGCAGACCGACAGCACACGGGTGATCACGTATCGGCAGCCGATGGCGAGCCTCATCAAGAGCATGGGCATCACCGTCGCGCCGCATGACAT
>JBIJCD010000363.1:0-4053 GCA_044344895.1 Pirellulales bacterium
GGCAGTAGCGGGGCCCGCGGGACTGGATCTGGCCCGAATACATCGGCGCGCGGTGGAGGTTCTTCCGGATGAGGTCGTGGATCTCCAGCGTGGTGCGGGTGATCCAGCAGACCATCTGCTCCTGGGTGATGGCATCCGTCAGGAACGAAAACGGCTGCGGCACCTCGTCGCCCGGCTGCACGTCGAGCTGCGAGAAATCGATCGACCGGGCCGAGAGCCGGCAGGGCGTGCCCGTCTTGAAGCGGTCGACGCGGATGCCGGCCGCGGCGAGCGCCCGGCTCACGCCCGACGTAGTCCCCTCCCCCGCCCTGCCACCGGGCACCTGCGCCTCGCCGGTGTGCATCACGGCCTGCAGGAACGTGCCGGTCGTGAGCACGACGGCCGCCGCGCGATATTCAGCATCGCCGCGGACACGGACGCCCACGATCCGCCGAACAGGTCCGCCGGCCGACGCCTCGCACGCGTCGATCACGAGATCGTCGACCGTCTCCTGCCGCAGGTCGAGGCCGGGTGTCTCCTCGACGATCCGCTTCACCTCCATCTGGTAGAGCTTCTTGTCGGCCTGGGCGCGGGGGCCGTGCATCGCCGGCCCCTTGGAGCGGTTGAGCACGCGAAACTGGATGCCCGTGGCGTCGATCGCCCGGCCCATGACGCCGCCGAGCGCGTCGACCTCGCGGACGAGCTGCGCCTTCCCGACGCCGCCGACGGCCGGGTTGCAACTCATCTGGCCGACGGTGTCGCAGTTGGTCGTCAGCAGAACCGTGCGGGCCCCGAGCCGCGCCGCCGCGCAGGCCGCCTCCACGCCGGCGTGGCCGGCGCCGATCACGAGCACGTCGTAGTCGTAGCGGCAGGGCATCGTTGTCAGGCCGTGCGGAGGTATCCGCTGCCCTGTTTTTGGGCGTGGACGTTCGTGGGAGCGGCACATCCCGCCGAACCCCTCCATGTTACCCGGCTCGCGAAAAGCGTCGTCGCTGGAGAGCCCTCATGCGGCTCGCATCGCCGTCCGAAGAAGACAGGCAGACCCCTCCGTCGGGTGGGCGACATGCCTGTAGAGGGGGTCGTGCGGCATTCACCACTTTTACTCGGGGGCTTGGCTCATGGCGGCGATAACGACGAAGAACACCTTGCGAAGGTCGCTGCTTCCGGCCTTGCTGGCGGCGACCCTGCTCATCGGAACACCGCCGGGATCCGCGGCTGCTCAGGAACTGGCGACGACTCTCCAGCCGGTGCCGATGCAGGACCCCACCTACGACCTCACCTCCGTGGCCGCGTGTGGCGTGCCGCCCGTCGCCGAGCCGCTCTGGACCAGCTACGCCCTCACCGACGCCCTCTTCTGGGGCCGCGACAACCAGTCGGCTGATCGCCCACTGGTCGTCACCGTCGGCGACAACACGACGTTGATCTCGGCGCGGGATCCGCAGTTCTCGGTGGCGCCGGGCGTACGGGCGTTCTACGGCCAGCGAAATCCCTGCGACTGCGGCTGGGAGGTCGGTTACTTTGGCATCTATGGGGCGACCGCTTCCCGATCCGTCGCCACCATGGACCCTTTCCTGCAGATGCCCCTCGACATCGGCACCGATCTCACCTCCAGCGGCGAGCAGGCCACGGTGCAGTACACATCCGTGATCAACAGCGCCGAGGCCAACGCCTTCCTCACCCGTCACGAGTGGCGAGACCACAGCCAGAGCTGGCTGACCGTCGACTGGCTCGCCGGCTTCCGCTACGTGGGCGTGGAGGACGGCGCGTCGATCCTCATGGACTCCTGCCAGGCCGATGATCCGGAACTGCGGACGAACGTGCGTTACGCCGTCCGCACCCGCAACAACATGTTTGGCGGGCAGATCGGCGTGCGGCCACGCTGGGCCTGGGACCGCTGGGCGCTCGAGGGCTGGGCGAAGGCCGGCCTGCTCGGCAACTCGCAGAAGCAGATTCAGGATCCGCTCTTCGACTACACCGGTTTCCGGCAGCGGCAGGGCCTGTCGGCGACGGGCAGCGAGACGGCCTTCATCGGCGACATCAACCTCTCGGTGATCTACCGGCTCACCGACGTCTGGGGCATCCGCGCCGGTTACAACGTGGTGTGGATCGACGGCCTGGCGCTGGCGCCGAATCAGTTCGCCTTCGCCAACACCGACGTGGCGGGCACCGCGCTCGCCTCGTCTGGCGGCATGTTCCTCAGCGGTGCGAACCTCGGCCTCGAGGCCCGCTGGTAGTGCGGCAATCCCAACCGCGGGGTGGCGGTCGCCGCCACGACGGCCGCCCCGCGGCCCTGTGAAGCGTCCCTGGCCGGCGGAGTCGGCCAGGGACGCATCGTTTCGCGGCCGCCATGACGCGGTGCGATGGTTAGCGGCGGCGGAGCAGCAACAGGCTGTCGACGATCGGCGCGATCCGCAGGGCCGGCTTGAGCGTAATCGCCCGCGGGATGCCTGTGCTGGTGGGCGTCACGCCGTTCGTGCCCCCGGCACCGCCGAGCCCCTGGACGCCGAAGACGTTGTCGACGACACCGTTGCGAAGCAGGTCGATCGGCGCCGCGAAGACGCGGGCGTTGGGCTTCGCGAAGCTGGAAAAAGCGGTGATCGTCGACTTCATCCAGGTGTTCCCGTTGTAGGCCTCGACGAGCGATTTCCCGCCGACGCCGGCACCGACGTAGAGATCGGAGGGCAGGTTCGGGCTGAGCAGTTGCGTGGTCGGGCTCACCGACAACGTCACACCACCCCGGAACGTGGAGCCGAAGGGATTGAGGGTCTTCACAAGACTCAGCGTCGGCTTGACGTTCGGTGCGCCAGAGACCGAGAAGACCTTCACCGTCGCCCGCATCCCGGCGTTGCTCCCCACGACGACCTCGGACCGGCCGTCGGGCTCGGAGGAGGTCTTGACTCCGTTGACGTAGGTGCCCAAATCGCCCGCTCCCACCATCACGCCGCCGGCGTAAGGCGAGGGGAATCCGCGGAACGAAAAGTAGGGCGTGCTAGAGACGGCTTTGTAACCCAAAGGTCCCGGAATCGACGGCGGCGGCGTCACGACGAACCCGCTCACGAGGCCGGCGCCGGTCGACTGGCCGCAGAGGATGTCGTTGATGCCGTCGCCGTTGAAGTCTCCCGCCGCCACCTCGACACCGCCGCGATAGGACTTCCCGAAGGGGTAGAAGGTGTATTCCGGCAGCAGCGTGTAGTTGAGCGACGCGACCGGAATACGGGAGAAAACCCGGATCTCGCCGATGGCGTTTCGGCTTGGAGCCACGATGATCTCCGCCACGCCGTCGCCGGTGACGTCGGCCGAGAACACACGGACACCACTCCGAAAACTCGCGTCGTAGGCCAGAAACGTCGCAATGATATCGGCTTGGGCGTCGAGCACGGTCACGATCGGCGGGCCGTTGCAGCCGTCGTCGCTGCCCACGACGAGCGCGGGTGCCCCCGCCGTGGGAATGATCGGCAGCGACGTGACCCACTGCGCCTGCACCGTCTTGCCGCCGTTCGACGGGATGGCTGTGGCGGTGTTAAGGATGTCCGTCGTCGCCGTCAACGACGTCTTCGCGTTCGTGATGGCGAACGTCGCCGTGCCGCCGACGGGCAGGTTGATCCGCGTGTCGATGGCTCCGGTGCCGGACTCCGGAAAACCGTTATAGATAGTCGCACCGCCACCGAAAGTGACCGCCCAACTCCAGCTGAGGATTTCGGGCGGCAGGGCATCGAGCACCTGGACGTTCGTGGCGTCGCTGGGTCCCTGCAGATTGCTGACGATGACCGTATAGGTGAGCGTCGATCCGGGGACGTAGAGGGCCGAGCCGGACTTTGAGATCGACAGCGCCGACACCACGACCGTCGTCGTGTCGCTCGCCTGCGTGTCGCCGGGGTTCGGAGTGCTGCTCGTCACGTCCACCCTGTTCACCACCGGGCCCGCAACCGCACCCGACGGCACCGTGTACGTCGCCGTCAGCGTCGCCGTCGCCCCCTTCACGATCGTCGGGATCGTCCACGTGAAGTTGCTGCCGGGGCCGGGCACCACGCTCCCCTGAAGCGGCGTCACCGAACCCTGCTGGAACGCCGCGGG
>JBIJCD010000364.1:0-4043 GCA_044344895.1 Pirellulales bacterium
CGCCCGTGCCCCGTCGCCGGACGTTCGCTGCGGCCCTCCGGGCCTCCGCTCTCTCGAAGCTGACTGCGCTCCGCCATCCATGGCTGCGCTTGTCAGCTACGCCGGCTCTCGGGACACGGGCAGCCCGACGCCTCCCGCTGTGTGCCGCGGCATCTATCGAGAGGAAGGTGCGCTGGCGGCTTTCCGTCACGTCGTCGGCAGGCTGCGGTGGAAGTGGACGTGCCGCCAGCGGCCGTCATGCTTCTGCCAGAGCCGCGTTTCCTCGGAGCTGCGAGTGACCGGCTTGCCGGCGTCGTCGAGGGTCTGCGTGAGTCGCACGTAGGCCACGAGTGCGACGTCGGCGGAAAGCAGCTTCACGACCGGGGCCGCCATCGTCGTGGTGACAGGCTTGGCGGGGGCCGCACCGTTCGTCTTCGGCGCGGGCAGCTTGAAGTAGAACTCGTGGAACGGCAAGCCGGAGACGAGGTGGCCCCGCGCCTCGGGCTCGAAGCAGGTGATGTCCTCGGCGACGAGTTCACGGTAGGCGTTCCAGTCGCCGGCGGCGATCGCGGAGAGGAGGCGGCGGTTGAGGTCGAGCAGTTCTTCGGTGACGGACATGGAAAGGACGGCTCCGAGGTGACCAGTGTGGGGAATGTCAGCGGCGGACGGGATGCGGGTCAGGCCGGCCCTGGCGATCGGACCAGGCCCAGCGATACGAGCTTCGTCAGGCACTCGTCCCGCTCGCGGCATCGCTCGAGCGACGCCCAGGCGGGATCCTGGGCCGCCAGGAAGGCGTCGTGGCTAGCGGGCATGCCGGCCGAGCCGGCCGCCGCCACGAGCCGTTGGATCACTTCGGCGTCGAGCTTCGTGAGCCGCATCGCCTCCAGCCGGTAGTCGGTGAAGGCCTCCCATACGAGCGGGAACAGCGGCTGTACGATCTGCCGGCCGATCGCCTCGGCGTAGCGGCGGATCTCCAGCTGCGCGTGCACGTCCATCCGCAGGGCGAGGAAGTGCAGCAGGTTGTGGAGATCGATCTTCCAGTAGGCTTCGGTGTAGGTCGACAGCGGCAGATCCTTCCGCGCCTGCTCCCGCGCGATGCCGGCGGCGAGCCGCTCCTCGTAGACCTTCCGGGCGAGGCTCTGGAGTTCCTGCTCCGCCTGCGTCAGCGGGCGGCCTTCCGCCTGCGTCACCGGGCCCGCGGAGCCCTGGCGGTTGCTCGCCGCCTGCCGCCGCCACTCGTCGTCGGGCGTGGTCTGCATCGAGTCGATCGCCAGTGAGTAGCGGGTGGAGTATTCGTTGACGCTCGCCGTGCGGTGCCGGATCCATTGCCGCCAGCAGTCCATCGGCACGCGGACGACGAACTTCAACTCCGCCATCTCGAAAGGCGTGGTGTGGGCGTGCCGCATCAGGTAGCGGATCAGCTGCCGGTCGTCGCTCACCTTGCGGGTGCCCTCGCCGTAGCTGACGCGGGCGGCCTGCACGACCGAGCCGTCATCCCCCATGCAGTCGACCAGGGCGACGAAGCCGTCGTCGAGCACCGGCAGCTTCTTCCACCGCAGGGACTCGAGCAGGGCGGCGCGATCGGCGGACGGGGCGGTCGTGGTCATGTGGGGCTCCGACGGGATGGAGACCGCACAGGATGGAGCACGGCCGCGACGCGGTCAATCCTTCGCCAGCAGTTCCTGCAGGATCTTGGCGAGTTGGCGGGCGTCGTCCGACTTGACGACCGTGTCGACGCGGCTCTTGGGCACGCCCAGCTTGGCGAGCGACTTGGCCACGGTGTCCCAGAGCTTGGCCCGCTTCTTCCCCTCGGCGAGGTAGAGATCGGTCACCTGCTCGCCCAGTCGCTGCAGCAGGGCCGTGTCGAGGTTGTCGTAATAGTTCTTGACGATCGACTGCTGGTACTTGGTGAGTTCCGCCATGGCCCCTGGGGTTCCGCGGTGCTGGTTCCGGCTTCCGGATCGGTATCCCGGAAGAACGGCGGGAAAGCTGCTGGAAGGACTTCCTGCCGCCAGATACAGTATCGGAAACTCGACCCCTCCCAAGCGAGAGATTTCGATGCCCACGATCACGTTCACCAACGAAAAGAAGGAAATCCAGGTGCCCGCCGGGGCGAATCTCCGCAAGGAGGCGCTGCGGGCCGGCGTGGCCCTCTATCCGGGCGTCCACAAGGTCGTGAACTGCCACGGATTTGGGCAGTGCGGTGCCTGCCGGGTGCTCGTGACGAAGGGGATGGAAAACACCAGCCCGCGGGGGATCCTGGAGGCGGCCCGCATGGCGGTGTCACTGGCCTACATCGGCAACGAGGGGACGATGCGACTGGCCTGCCAGACGAAGGTCAACGGCGACATCTCCGTCACGACCTGCCCGCCCATGAACCTCTTCGGCGAGAACTTCTTCAGCTGAGTTCACGAAAAACATGGCTTCCCGCCATTTTTTCTCGGCCGGACTCCGCCGGCTGGTGCTGGCGTCTCATCCTGCGACGCAGTCGCTTCGAGCGGAATGCTCTTTGGGATGATGTGTGGTTGCCATGAAGGAAGTGATCGCCATCGTGAAGCCCTACCTCGCGGAGCGGGTGCTGGAGGCGCTCAAGTTCGCGCCGCTTGAGGCCTGCACGGTCCGCGAGGTGAAGGGCTTCGGCCGCCAGAAGAGCTACCTCGACCAGTACGGCGACACCGAGTACGCCCTGGCATTCCTGCCGAAGGTGGAGATCCAGCTGTGGGTCGACGACGCCCGGGTGGACGAGGTGGTCGACCGGATCGTGGACGTGGCCCGCACGGGCCGGATGGGCGACGGCAAGATCTTCGTCCTACCGGCTACCGAACGGGAGACGGTGTGACGGCGTCCCACGGAGGGCGGATCGCCGGCGATCCGCGGCGGCATGCGTGATGATGTGACACGCGACGACGTGATTCGGGCGATCGACCTGGCGCTGGGCGGCCATTGGGCCGAGGCCCATGACATCGTGCAGCGGCACGAGGGCGACGAGATCGCCGCCTGGGTGCACGCCGTGCTCCACAAGATAGAGGGCGACGTGTCTAACAGCCGCTACTGGTACCGGCAGGCCAGGAGGCCGGCGGACGTCGATGCCGATCCGCAGGAAGAACTGCGGACGATCCGGGCGGCCGTCACCGGGTAGACGCACCCGATCTCGGCCCTGTCACAGGGATGCACGGAAGATCGCCTCCTGCCATGCCGGCCCTGCTTCCCACTCTCGCGCTGCTGGAACGTGCCGCGAACATCGTGTCTTCAGCCATAGCGCCCACGCCCCAGTGCCGCTGGCCAATGCTCGACGCGGCTCTCGACGCGCGGGTTTGGGTCAAGCTCGAGAACCGTGCGCCGCTCGGGGCGTTCGAGGTGGGAGGAGGGCTGGTCTACTTCCACGACCTCGCTGCCGACTGGCCCAAGCCTGCCGGCGTGATCTGCGCAACCCGCGGAAACCACGGGCACTCGGTGGCCTTCACGGCGAGGAGGTGCGGGCTGCCCGCGACGTGAGGTCGGCACTCGCGATCCCGTGGGCTCCACGCCGCTCGGCGACGGACTCGCCCTATGGGGTCAACGGCGTTGGTTTCACCGGTTCGAACGGCCGGATCCAGATCGACCGGAATTGCACCGGGTCGCCGTGGTCCTGCAGCCGGATGGGCAGGACGTCGGGATGGGAGGTGTAGCTGGGCGGGGCGTGGAAGAACGTGTCGCCCTTGATGACCGTGTCGGAGTGGATCGCGACACCGTTGTGGAGCACGCTGATGCGGCCGGGCTTCTCGAGCGTGCCGTCGGCGGCGAACCGCGGCCGCGTGAAGAGGATGTCGTAGGTCTGCCACTCTCCCGGCGCCCGGCAGGCATTCACGGCCGGCGGCTGCTGCTTGTAGAGCGCACCGCACTGGCCGTCGTGGTAAGTGACCGGGCCGTCGGTGCCGTCCTGAAACGAGTCGAGCACCTGGATCTCGTAGTGGTCCATGAGGAACACGCCCGAATTGCCGCGGCCCTGCCCCTTGCCCTTGGCCGGGGCCGGCGTGCGGAACTCGATATGCAACTGGCAGTCGCCGAAGGGCTGCTTCGTGCGG
>JBIJCD010000038.1:0-14497 GCA_044344895.1 Pirellulales bacterium
GATGCGACGCCAGCACCAGCGAGCGGGAGCTCGCCAAGCGAAAATGGCCCGGAGGGCCATGTTTCGCGTGAAGTCAGTGCGTGCCCTGCGCCGCCAGCCAGCGTTCGGCGTCGAGGGCCGACATGCAGCCGGTGCCGGCCGCCGAGATCGCCTGCCGGTAGTAGTCGTCGGCGACGTCGCCCGCCGCGAACACCCCCTCCACGCTCGTGTCGGTGCGGAAGTGCTTCTTCCACACGATGTACTTCTTCGGCGTGAGCTCGAGCTGGCCGTCGAGGAACGCCGTGTTGGGCGTGTGGCCGATGGCGAGGAACACGCCGGCCGCTTCCAGCGTCGTCTCCTGGCCGGCGCCGGTCGTGCTCGCCAGCCTCACGCCCGTGACGCCCTTGGCGTCGTCGCCGAGCACCTCGGCCAGGGCGGTGTCGAAGTGGATCTGGATCTTCGGATCGTCGTGCGCCCGCTGGGCCATGATCTTCGACGCCCGCAGCGCGTCGCGGCGGTGCACGAGGTGGACCCGGCTGGCGAACTTCGTCAGGTAGGTCGCCTCCTCCACGGCCGAGTCGCCGCCGCCAACGACCACGATCGGCTTGTTGCGGAACCGCGGCAGGGCGCCGTCACAGACGGCGCAGGCGCTGACGCCGCGGTTCTTGAACCGCTCCTCGCTCGGCAGGCCCAGCCAGTTGGCGCTCGCCCCCGTGGCGACGATCACGCACTTGGCCTCGACGCAGTCTCCTTCGGCCGGGTGCAGCCGAAAGGGCCGGCGCGAGAAATCCACCTTCTGGATGTCGTCGGTGACGATCCGCGTGCCCATGTTGACGGCCTGCTGCCGCATCAATTCCATGAGCTCGGGTCCGGTGACGCCCTCGCCGGCATGCGGAGCCATCATCTGGCGGCGATCGGGGGCGATCGCCGAGTCGAGGAAGCCCCCGAGATTGCCGTGCGGAAAGCCGGCGTAGTTCTCCACCTCGCTCGTCAACGCCAGCTGGCCCAGTGGCAGCGTGCCGGACATCCGGTTCTTCTCGCTGATCGCCCCCTCGAAGACGAGCGGCCGCAGCTGGGCCCGGGCGGCGTAGGTCGCGGCCGACCAGCCTGCCGGCCCGCTGCCGATGATGACAAGGGTTTCCTGGGTGGTGCTGCCTGCCGTGCCGGCCATGATGGCTCCCGTTCGAGTCGCTCGATCCCGGACCTCCCGCGCCAGTCTGTGTTCGACTGCCGCGGGCCGATCGGGCATGATGTACGACCGCGGCGCATCCCGAAAGCCCCGGCCCGCCACGCCCGGGAGTTGCCCGCGGCCACCGCCAGATCCCGAGATCCCGAGGGCCCGTCATGAGCCTGCTGTTCGTCCTGGTTCCCAGCGCGGTTGTGCTCGCGGTCGCCTACCGCGTCTACGGCAGCCTCCTTGCGCGGCTCTTCCGGCTCGACGCCGACACCCCGACGCCCGCCGTCACGCTCCGGGACGACGTCGACTACGAGCCGATCCCGCCGCAGCTGCTGCTTGGCCAGCACTTCTCGGCCATCGCCGCCGCCGGGCCGATCGTGGGCCCGATCCTCGCCGGCGTGGCCTTCGGCTGGCTGCCAGCCCTGCTCTGGATCCTCTGCGGCAGCGTCTTCATCGGCGGCGTTCACGATTTCGCGGCGCTCGTGGCCTCGGTGCGGCACAAGGCGCGGTCGATTGCCGAAGTCGTTCGCGACCACATGAGTCGGCGCAGCTACGTGCTCTTTCTGTCGTTCGTGTGGATCGCGCTGGTCTACATCATCGTGGCCTTCACCGACATCACGGCCCAGAGCTTCGTGGGCCGGCAGGTGCTGGAGAGCGGCGAGGCCGTGTCGGGAGGCGGCATCGCCACGTCGAGCCTGCTCTACCTGATCCTGCCGATGATCATGGGTGTCTGCCTGCGGCACGCGAAGATGCCGCTGGGGCTGGCGACCGCGGTGTTCCTGCCGCTGGTGGGCCTGGCGATCTGGGGCGGCCAGAAGATCCCGTTCGACCTCGCCCAGACGATCGGCGTCACCGACGCGACCGCCCAGAAAATCTGGGGCGTGTTGCTGCTGGGCTACTGCCTGGTGGCGGCGATGGTGCCGATGTGGCTCCTGCTGCAGCCCCGCGGACACCTCGGCGGCTGCTTCCTCTACGTGGCGCTGGCCGGGGCGGCGCTGGGGCTGATCGCGGGCGACCGGCTGGTGGCCGGCGATTCCTCGATCCGCTATCCCGCGTTCACCGGCTGGCAGGCGGCCAACGGCCAGCACCTCGTGCCGATGCTGTTCATCACGATCGCCTGCGGCGCCTGCTCGGGGTTTCACTCGCTGATCGCGTCGGGCACCACAAGCAAGCAGCTCCGCCGCGAGACCGACGCCCGCGCGATCGGCTACGGCACGATGCTCCTGGAGGCGATGGTGGCGATCGTCAGCCTCTCCTGCGTGATGGTGCTGACTCGCGACAATCCGCTCACAAAGCAGTCGCCGAATTTCATCTACGCCCTCGGGATGGGGCAGTTCCTGGAGATCCTCGGCGTGCCGGCCACGCTCGGCGTGTCGTTCGCCCTGATGGCGTTTACCACGTTCGTCTACGACACCCTCGACGTCTGCACGCGGCTGGGCCGCTACATCGTGCAGGAGCTCACGGGGCTGACGGGCAAGGCGGGCGGCTGGCTCGGCACCGGACTGACGGCCGGCGTGCCCCTGATCTTCCTGCTGCGGCCGAACCTCGATGCGAATGGCGTCCCCATCCCCGCCTGGAAGACTTTTTGGAACCTCTTTGGCGCGAGCAACCAGCTGCTGGCGGCGCTCACGCTCCTGGGCGTGACGGTCTGGCTCTGGCGGACCCGCCGAGAGACCTGGGTGTGGCTCGTGACCGGCCTGCCGACGGCGTTCATGTATGCCATGAGCACCTGGGCGCTGGTGGGAATGACGCTGCCGAAATTCCGTTCGCCGACCGGATTCACGCTCCCGGCCGACCCCGTGCCGTGGGCTGGCGTCGTGCTGCTTGCCCTGGCGGCGGTGATGCTCGTGGAGGCGATCCGCGTGATCGCACTGCCCGGCGGGCCGCCGACGCCGACAGCCGCCGGCGGGGGCCGACCTCAGCCCGGTGGCTGGACGCCGACCGCGGCCGCCCGATGACCCGGCGCCGCGGGCAAGTGCCGTGGTCCGGCGGCGCTGGGCGGGACCGACCGGTGAAGCCATGTGCCGCCTGTGGCCGTCCGTTCCAGTGGCGGCGGAAGTGGTCCCGCTGCTGGGAGCAGGTCCGGTATTGCAGCGATCGCTGCCGCCGCAGCGGTCCCGCCACGCCGAATGCTTGACCCGGCTGCCGACGACCAATACGCTGCGCGTACGCAATGCGTGAGCAAAAAACGCGTCGCGAAACCCTTCCCAGGAGTGTTGTGATGCCTTTTTTGATGGTCAATCTCGACGACCCCGCCGATTGCCGGCGGGCGATCCAGCAGCTCCGCCAGCGTCAGCCGGCCGGCTCCGGCTGCATGCCCCAGGGTCGTGGCCGGCCCGATGCGGGCGTCGCCAGGCTGCCGCTGGGCCAGAAACTGCGGCGGATCCGCCAGCGGGGCGTCTGGCGGCACCTGCTGCAGATCGCCCGGCTGGACGAGCAGCCGCGATCGCTCAACGAATGGGACGAGGCGATCGGCCTGCAGCCCAACAAGATGCGTTCGCTGAAGGCGATCATGGCCAAACTCGAGCACCGCTTCGGCCTGCGATTCCTGGTTCCGGCGGCCGACGCCGGCGTCGATGCGGCGGGCAATCCCCGCTACGTCATGCCGCCGCGGATCCGCACCGTGATCCTGCGGATCGCGGATCAGGACGGCGCCAGCTAGGGCACATCTGGTTTTGCTCGAGCGACGACTTGGCAATCCTGGAGATGCAGGCGAGGGGTCGGCGAACGCTCGACGATCGCGTGGCCGCTGCGGCCCGCAGGCTATGATCGGCGGCCATGTGGCGGCGGAAGTTCCCTTGGCACACGGGCGCGACAATCCCATGCGGCACGCATCATTCCTGGCAGGAATTGTTTTCATGAACGCGGCGTTCCCGCTTTCCGGCGCCGACGCCGCGGCCCCCCAGCCGGTGGTCAACTACGACGAGGCGAAGGTCGGCGAGTTCACGCTGCCCTCCGTGCTGGCCGGCCCGGATGGTGTCGCCGCGACGAGCCCCGACGCCTGGCGCCGGACGGCGCGGCCGCACCAGCTGCGGCTGCTCGAATCGCACGTCTACGGCCGCCAGCTGCCGGCCGTGCCGGTGAGCGTGGCGGGCGAAGTGGACCGCGCCGATGTCGTCCTCGCGGGCGACCTGCCCGCCGTCCGGCTGCAGGCGCGGCTGCGGATGGGGGCGGCCGCGGACGCACCCACCGTCGACGTGCTCGTCTATCTGCCGCGGATGGCGGGACGGGTGCCGGTCTTCCTGGGCCTCAACTTCCGCGGCAATCAAGCGGAGCATCCCGATCCGGCCATCCGTCTGCCCACCGGCTGGATTCCCGACGACAAGACCGCCGGCATCGTCGACAACAAGGCGACCGAGGCGTCACGCGGCACGAGCAGCCAGCGGTGGCCGGTGGAGCAGATGCTCCGCCGCGGCTACGGCATGGCGACCGCCTACTGCGGCGACATCTTTCCCGACCGCGCCGATGGCCGGCCGCAGAGCGTGCTCCGGAGTCTGGGCAGGCCGATGACCGGGGAACTCGCCGACGACGAGCCGGGCGCCATTACCGCCTGGGCCTGGGGACTCTCCCGCATCCTCGACTGGCTGGTCACGCTGCCGGATATCGACCCGGGCAAGGTGATCGTGGTCGGCCACTCACGGCTGGGAAAAACCTCGCTGTGGGCGGCTGCCTGCGACGAGCGGTTCGCCATGGCGGTCTCCAACGAATCGGGCTGCGGCGGCGCGGCTCTCTCCCGTCGCAACTTCGGTGAGACCGTGGGCGTGATCACGTCGCGGTTTCCGCACTGGTTCTGCCCCGCCTTTGCCCGCTACGCCGGCCGAGAAACGGAGCTGCCCTGTGACCAGCACACGCTCCTGGCGATGGTCGCGCCGCGGCCGCTCTCCGTGGCCAGCGCCGTCGAGGACCGCTGGGCCGACCCGCGCGGCGAGTTCCTCTCCGCCGTCGAGGCCGAGCCCGCTTGGAGGCTCTTCGGGCTCGACGGCCTCGGCACCCGGGAGCAGCCGCCCGTCGACACGCCGGTGGGCCGAACGATCGGCTACCACGTGCGGACCGGCCGCCACGACCTGCTGGCCTACGACTGGCACCGGTTCGCCGACCATGCCGACCGCACGCTCTGCAGCCGCACGCCACCGCCGACCGACGGCTATCCCGCCTTCCATCCCGCACAGTCGTCGCTTCCGGTGAAGCCCCCTCCCGGCGCAGTCATGCTGATCGACGAGCGACTGGCGGATGCGCCGCCCACGACGTTCACGAGCATGGCGGGCGGGCCGATCGACTGGAAGGTCGTGGACGGCACGCTCGTCGTCAACACGACCGGACAGCACGCCAACCACATCGTATCGAAACAGCTCTTTCGCGACGCCGACATCCACGCGGAGTTCATGATCGACCCCGCGGCGAAGGGAAACAGCGGCCTTTACCTTCACGGCCACTACGAGATGCAGATCTACGACTCGTTCGGCGCGCAGCCGCCGACCGAACAGGACGAGGGCAGCCTCTACCGGTTCGCGAAGCCGCTGGTGAACGCCAGCCGGCCCGCCGGGGAGTGGCAGGTCTACGACATCCGCTTCATCGCGCCGCGGCGGGACGCCTCGGGCACCATCGTCACGCCGGGCAGCGTCACCGCCTGGCTCAACGGCGAAATCGTCCAGGACGGCTTCACGTTCACGGAACCGCGGTCGCCCTACGTGCCGTACAAGCACGGTGTGACCGACTTCCTCCGGGGCGTGGAACAGCGGCTCCTCGCCACGGGCGAGGGCCCGCTCTTCCTGCAGGATCATGGCAGCCCGACCCGCTACCGCAACGTCTGGATCCGCCGCCTCGACCGGCCCTGACGCGAGGCCGGCGGTGCGGCCGGCTGACCGGCGGAAATCTCGGGCTTTTCCGCCGGTCGACGGCGCGGGGGAGCGGCCACGGAGGCCTGTCCCGCGGGACGGCTAGAGCGCATAAGGCTTTCGTGCAGTACCGGCTCGGGGGCGGCAAAAAGTCTCCTCGCTGTGGCCGCAGCGGCCACACGCTCGTCGACGGCTCGCCGACCCCATCTCCTCCCTTCCCCATGCTTCCAAATGGTCGCTCCGGCAACAGCGACGTGCCCTAGATCGCCGACGCAGCGGTTTCGCCGGTACGGATCCGCACCACCTCGGCGAGGTTGGTCACGAAAATCTTGCCGTCGCCGACCTGGCCGGTCCGGGCCGTCGTCATGATCTTGCTGATCACGGCCGGAGCCTCGTCGTCGCTCACCACGACCTCGATCTTCACCTTCGGCAGAAAGTCGACCGAATACTCGGCGCCGCGGTAGGTCTCGGTGTGGCCCTTCTGTCGGCCGAAGCCCCGGACCTCGGTCACCGTCATGCCCTTCACGCCCTGCGCGTTGAGCGCGTCCTTCACTTCCTCCAGCTTGAAGTGCCGGATGATGGCTTCAATCTTCTTCATGGCTCGTCTCCTCGGTTGGTGCGACCGCTCGCGGACCCGCCAGGCCGTGCGGCGACGTGACTTGAGGCCGGCCACACGGCCGACTCACATGAGAACAGAAGATGCATCTCGCGTGCCAAACGGAAACAGGCCGTTTTCCAGTGCGGCGGCAGCTGCGGGTGTCGCGCCGGCGCGGCGCGACCCGGCCCCAGGCCCCGGGCGTGTGGCCGGCCGCGGCCGCCGAACCGGCTGAAAAAGCCGCTGGCCGCCGGCCGCCACGCCCGGTCACACCCGCGCGGCGCGCGTCGCGCCGGCGGGACCGCTGGTCGGGCGGACTGTTGCCCCATCCACGGCGTGCCGTATTCTCTCCTTTCTCAGGCCGCGGCGGACGGCGAGCGGCGGGGTGACCGCGTTTCAAGTTTCCGCCGCGCCCGTGCCGGCTGCGTTCCGCTTCCAGACACGCGTGGGAGGATCGACCGTATGGTTCCGAGCGGGCCTGATCAACCGGGTGTCGAGGCGTCCGGCGTCGCGAAGCCGTCGCGACGGAGTTTTCTGGCGGTGGCCGGTGCCGCGGCCGCCGCCCCGTACGTCATCACCTCCGCGGCGCTGGGCAACGCCTCCACGCCCCCCGCCAGCGACCGGATCGTGATGGGCGGCATCGGCATCGGCAATATGGGCTCCGGCGATCAGGCCGCCTTCCTCAACCGGTCCGACGTGCAGTACGTCGCGGTCTGCGATGTGCGGCAGAAGTGGCGGGACGACGCCAAGGGCCGCGTCGATGCCAAGTACGGCAACGCCGACTGCGCGGCCCACGTCGACTTCCGCGAGCTGCTCGGCCGCGGCGACATCGACGCCGTTCATATCGCCACGCCCGACCACTGGCACGCGATCATGACGATCGCCGCCTGTCGGGCGGGCAAGGACGTCTACCTGCAGAAGCCCGAGACGCTCACGCTCCGCGAGGGCCCGCTGATGGTGGCCGCCGCCCGCCGCTACGGCCGGGTCGTGTCGGGGGGCAGCCAGCGGGTGCTCGACGACTACAAGGACATCGTGCTCCCTTGCTGGGCGGGCGAGATCGGCGCGATCACGTCGGTCGACATCAGCGTGGGCGGTCCCTCCATGCCCTGCTACCTGCCGGCCCTGCCGACGCCGCAGGACATCGACTGGGACCTCTGGCTCGGTCCGGCGCCGTGGGAGCCGTATAACCCTGGGCGCTGCGACGGCAACTACGGCACCGGGGGCAACAGCTGGCGGTCGTACCTCGACTACTCCGGCGGCAGCCTTACCGACTGGGGCGCCCATCACTTCGGCGGAGCGATCTTCGCCACCGACCTGCGGGAGCTGCAGCCCGCAAAGGTGACGTATCACCCTGCCTCGGCCGACGGCAAGCAGGGGGCCTACGTGACGGTCACCTACCCCAACGGCGTCGACATCCACCACAACCGTCCTCAGCCGCTGCGGCCGCCGAGCCCGATGCTGTCGCACGGCGGCGCGATCCAGATCATGGGCGACGGCCGGCCGAAGGCAGCCAAGCCGGTGCCGGTCTACAAGGGTCAGGGGGGAATCTACGGCGACTTCATCGAGTGCGTGAAGACCCGCGAGCGCCCCTTCCGCGACATCGAACTGGCCGTCAACACGATGACGGCCCCGCACATGATCGGCATCGCCTACCGGCTCGAACGGTCGATGTCCTGGGACGCCGCCGCCCAGCGATTCACCGGCGACGAAGAGGCCAACCGGCTGCTCGACCGGGCCCGCCGCGAACCCTGGATCCTCTGACAAGACGACCTGATCGCTCTTTCTTGCAGCGATTGCGGTCGCCACCGCACCAGCCTCAAGCCGCACCAGCCCTCAACCAGCCATCACCTCCGCGAGCAATCCGCCATGGCCTCCGACCCCGCCAGCCTCAACACATCGTTCGCCACGCTGCGCGGCTACGACTGGGGGGCTGATGCCGCGGCCCTCCAACCGATCGACGCCGCCGTGATCGCAGCCCACGGCGACGCAGCGGCGCGGGCCGACCTCGAAGAACGGCTGGTCGCCCTGCTCGGCGGCGGCACCTCCCGCGCCGCGAAGGAATACGTCTGCCGCAAGCTCTCGCTCATCGGCACGGCCGCCGCGGTGCCGGCCCTGGCGAATCTGCTCCCCGACAAGGAGCACTCGCACATGGCCCGCTTCGCCCTGGAGCGAATCGCCGCACCGGAGGCCGCCGCCGCGCTGCGTAAGGCGCTCGCGACGGTGCAGGGCGACCTGAAGATCGGCATGATCTCGTCGCTGGCCGGCCGCGGCGATGTCGCGAGTGTGCCGGCACTGGCGGCCCTGCTCGCCAGCGAGCCGCGCACGGCGGCGGCGGCCGCCGCCGCCTTGGGCCGAATCAGCTCGGCCGAGGCGGCGCAGGCACTCGCCGCCGCCGGCAGCGCCGATCAGGCGGTGCGAGCGGCCGTCGTCGACGCCCGGCTGTCCTGCGCGGAAGCCCAACTGCGGCAGGGCAAGCGGCAGGAGGCGCTCGCCACCTACAAGGCTCTGGCCGACGCCGCCGCGGCGGACACGTCACCAGCCGCGAAGGCGGGCCGGCTGGCCGCCACCCGCGGCATCCTGGCCTGCCTCGACACCGCCGCCTCGTGAGCCCGATCTGCAGCCACCTCGTCCGTCCGCCACACCGGGCCGAGCGGATCGGCTCTCCTTCGTCCACCCGATTCCCTGCATGTCGCTTCGGAGCATTCCCATGCGTTTGCGCAGCAGCGTCCTCGTCGCCACCCTCCTCTCGGCCCTGCTGGGCTGCGGGGCCGCCCGGCTCCTCACCGCGGCCCAGCCCGCTGCCCAGGATGCGGTGCAGATGACGATCGATCTCCTCGGCCGCGACGACGCCGAGTTTCGCCAGATCGCACTCGACCGCGTCCGCACCGCGGTGCGCGGCGAGGCGGCGACACAGCGGTTCGCCGCACTCCTCCCCACGCTGTCTCCGGCGCGGCAGGCGGAGCTTCTGGCCGCGCTGGCCGATCGCGGTGACCGCGCCGCGGCCCCGGCGATGCTCGCGCTGCTGAGCTCCTCCCAGGATGAGCCGGCGCGGGCAGCGGCGATCCGCGGGCTGGCTGCGGTCGGTGCCGCCGCCGAGGTGCCGATCCTCGTGAAGTCATTGGCGGCGGGTGAAAGCGAGAAGGCCGCGGCCCGTCGCGGACTCGTGGTCATCGCCGCCGACGCAGGGCCGGCGATCCTCGCGGCGACCAAGGCGGCGGCGCCGGGCCTGAAGGCCGCGCTCTTGGAGGTCCTCGCCGAACGCCGGGAGCGGCCCGCCCTGCCGGAATTCGCAGTCGCCGCGGTCGACGACGACGCGGCCGTCCGCGCGGCGGCGATGCGGAGCCTCGCGGCGCTGGGCGGGCCTGACCAGGTCGAGGCGATGGTGCGCGGCGTGCTCAAGGCGGCCGCCGGAGGGGAGCGGGATCAGGCTGAGCGGGCGCTCGTGACAGTCTGCACGCAGAACCCCGGACGGGAACGGGCCGCGGACGCGTTCCTCGCGCGCTTCCAGTCAGCCGACGACGCCGACAAGGAGGTGCTGGTGGCGGCACTCGGTCGCATCGGCGGCGAGCGGGCGCTCACCATCGTCGACGGGCTTATCGCGGGTCCGGACGCCGCCGCGCGGAAACTCGGCCTCGCGGCGCTTACCCGCTGGCCCGATGCCACCGTCGCGCCGCGGCTGCTCGACCTGCTGGCGAAGGCCCAGGATCCGGCCGAGCGGGAACAGCTGCTTTCCACGCTGATCCGCATCGCCCCGCTGCCCGACAACAAGCTCAACGACAGACAAAAGCTCGACCTGCTGCAGAAGACGATGACGCTCTGCCAGCGCGAGGCCGACCGCCGCCGGGTCCTGGAGCGGGCCAACGCCATCCGCACGATCGACACGCTGCGGTTCGTCGTGCCCTACCTCGACGACTCGACCCTCGCGGAGCCAGCCTGCCTGAGCGTGGTCGAACTGGCCCACCACCGCAATCTGCGGGATGCCAACAAGGACGAGTTCACGAAGGCGCTCGACAAGGTGATCGCCACCACGAAGAACGCCGAACTGGTCGAGCGGGCCCAACGGTACAAGCAGGGCCAGACCTGGGAGCGGAAGAAGCCGCCGGCGAAGAGCTGATCCGCGCCCGGGGGAGCGCCGAGCGGCCTGCATCACGGGACGCTTGCCGCTCGAGAGTTGGTCAGCCACTCGCTCCGAGCGACCTACCCGAGGATGCCGTGCACCACCTTCCCGTGCACGTCGGTGAGCCTGAAATCGCGGCCCTGGTAGGGATAGGTGAGCCGCACGTGGTCGACGCCCATCAGGTGCAGGATCGTCGCGTTGAGGTCGTGGACGTGCACCTTCTCGTCGGGCGTGACGATGTTGTAACAGTAATCATCGGTGGCGCCGTAGGTGAGGCCCGGTCTGACGCCCGCACCCGCCAGCAGCATCGTGAAGCAGCGCGGATGATGGTCGCGGCCATAGTTGGTCTCGGTGAGCGCGCCCTGCGAGTAGATCGTGCGGCCGAACTCGCCGCCCCAGATGACGAGCGTGTCGTCGAGCATGCCCCTCTCCCGCAGGTCGTCGATGAGCGCGGCTGTCGCCTGGTCCGTGTCCTGGACCTGGCCCCGGATCGCGTTGGGCAGACCGCCGTGATGATCCCAGCCCATGTGGAACAGCTGCACGAATCGGACGCCCTTCTCGGCCAGCCGCCGGGCGAGTAGGCAGTTGAAGGCGTAGCTGCCTGGCCGCCGCACGTCGGGGCCGTAGGCGTCGAGCACTCGCCGCGACTCCTGCGAGAGGTCGACGATCCCGGGAACGCTGGCCTGCATGCGAAACGCCATTTCGTATTGTGCCGTGCGAGCCGCGATCTCCGGATCCCCGATCAGGCTGCCCCGCGCCGCATTGAGGGCCGCGATCCGATCGAGCGTGGCCCGCCGCATCCCGCGGTCGATGCCCGCGGGGTCGGCCAGATAGAGGACGGGGTCCCCAGAGTTGCGAAATCGCACCCCCTGGTGCTCGGTGGGCAGAAAGCCCGCCCCCCACAGCCGGTCGTAAAGCGGCTGGTCGTCCTTGCGGCCTGACCCGAAGCTCGTGAGCACGATGTAGGCGGGCAGGTCGGCGTTCTCGCTGCCGAGGCCGTAGCTCACCCAGGATCCGATGCTCGGGCGACCTGCGAGCTGGTGGCCCGTCTGGAAGAACGTGATCGCGGGATCGTGGTTGATTTGCTCCGTGTACATCGAGCGAACCATGCACCAGCGATCGGCATGCCGGGCAATGTTGGGCACGAGCTCGCTGAACCACATGCCGCTCTCGCCGTATCGGGCAAATCGGAAGATCGACGGCGCGACGGGAAAGCTCTTCTGGCCGCTGGTCATCGTCGTGAGTCGCTGGCCCTGCCGGATCGACTCCGGAAGATCTTCACCACGACGCTGCGCCATTTCGGGTTTGGGGTCGAAGAGGTCCATCTGCGACGGGGCACCCGACTGGAACAGATAGATCACCCGCTTCGCCCGCGGCGGAAAGGACGGGAACGCCGACGACGCCGTCCCGGAGGCGGCGGCGTCGCGGCCGGCCGACGGCAGTAACAGGCCGGCGAGGGCGGCGCGACCGAGGCCGCCGGCGGCCCCACCGAGGAACACGCGGCGGTTGAGGGCGTCTTGAACCTGGAACACGTGTGGCATGGCTTCAGTCCCGCATCACGAATTCATCGAGGTTGATGATCACGTTCGCCGCGAGCGCATAGGCGGCGAATTCGGCCGTCGGGACGCCCTCGGGACACCCGACCACTCCGACGGCGGCGAACTGCTCGGCCCGCTGTGGTGAGGCCAGGAACGCGGCACGGTCCGCCTCGAATCCCTCCACGAGCGCCGACCGTTCCGCGGCCGTGGGCGGACGCCCGATTGCCAGCCGAAAGCCGCGGCCGATCCTCCCGGCCGGCGTGCCGTCCCCCTCGGCGATCATCCGCTTCGCCAGGCCGTGGGCCGCCTCCACAAACGTCGTCTCATTGAGCAGCGCCAACGCCTGCAACGGCGTGTTGGTCCGCGACCGCTTCACGATGCAGGTCTCGCGGTTGGGCGCGTCAAAGAGGAGCATCGTCGGTGGCGCAGCCGTCCGCTTCCAGATGGTGTACATCGTGCGGCGATACCGGCCCGCACCGGCGTCAGCCTTGTAGCCGCGCAGGTCGCCGTACTTGCTCGTCTCATCCCACACCCCCTCGGGCATCCAGGGCCGCACGCTCGGCCCGCCGATCGTCGGCACGAGCAGCCCGGCGGCCGCCAACGCCGTGTCGCGCACGATCTCGCCCGACAGCCGGATCCGCGGTCCGCGGGAGAGCAGCCGGTTGGCCGGATCCCGCGCGAGCTTCTCCTCGGTGGTCGTCGCATCCTGCCGGTAGACCGCGCTGGTGACGATGAGCTTGACGAATCGCTTCATATCCCAGCCCGATTCCATGAACTCGGCCGCGAGCCAGTCGAGCAGCTCCGGATGGCTGGGGTATTCAGCCTGGCTGCCCAGGTTTTCGCTCGTCCGCACCAGCCCGGTGCCGAAGAATCGTTCCCACGTGCGGTTCACCCACACCCGGGCCGTGAGCGGGTGATCACGGGAGACGAGCCACCGTGCCAGAGCGAGCCTGTCGACCTTCGTGCCCGGGGGAAGCGGGGGGAGGAACGCCGGCAGGCCGGGCTGGACAGGCTCGCCGCGTTTGTCGTATTCGCCGCGCAGCAGTACGAAGGCCTCCCGCGGTGGCCCTTCCTTCATGACCATCACGCTTTCCAGCGACGACTTGAGATCGTCTCGGCTCTTCACGGCGGCCTCGCGGGCCGCCGCGGCCCGCCCGATCGGGCCGTCCACTTTCTCCCGGTAGAACTTCTCCACCGTCGCCTTCTGCGCCGGCGACCGGTCGGCCGCGGTGACGGACAGTGCGGATCGCACACCGTCGGGCAGCGTCGTCCCCCCGACGCCAAGAAGGGCCGGCTCCTCCGCGGAGAGGAACAGCCGGAACCGGCCAAAGGCGTGGCCGTCGAACGCCTCTTGCCTGACACGCACGACGAGCCGAGCGTTCTCGGGCACAGGCACCGGCCGCGTCGGGAAGACCGCGATCTGCCGCGGCATCCGCTTCGCGGGATCGTTGCCGTCGATGGCCCACCCGCTGCCCGCGTCTGACTTTCGACCCACCACGTTCGTCGCAGGCCAGCCCGCCTGCTCGTACGTCGCCTCGGCCCGCACGAGTTCGACCGGTATCGGCCGCGCATCGCCGGGGGGCTCGATCTCCGCCTCAATCCTGGTGATCACGACGTTGCCGTTACCAGCGCGGCCGAAGCCGCCGCCCCCACCGAGGCTCGGGTCGGGCAGCAGTTCGATCCGCAGCCCGCCCAGCCTGTCGGCGGGAACGAGCGTCTCGAACTCGTACGTGTCCCGCGGCGGAAGCGGCCCCTCGACGAACCAACTTCCGTCCTCGGCCCGGCGGAACCCCGCGCCGCCGGCGCTGCGGAGCTCCAGCGGCTCGAACGGCTCCCACGCCTGCTGCGGCGAGGCAAGCGTCTCACGCACCCGACCCTCCCAGTCCGCCACGAGCCGGCCGATCCCAGCCAGCTCCGCCTTGAGGGCGGCCTCGGCGTCGGCGACCACCGCATCCAGCCGTTCCAATTCCCGCTCCTGTTCGGGCGAAGGAAGGAGGTGCACCGGATCGACGTTGCCCCCGCCGCGATGCTGGCTGCCCTGGTTCGTGCCGGTCTCGGGCACGTTGTTGAACACGGCGAACAGTCCATAGAACTCCCGCTGGGTCAGCGGGTCGTATTTGTGATCGTGGCAGCGGCTACACCCGACCGACAGCCCCATCCACGTCTGGCCGGTCGTCTCCACGCGATCGATCACGGTCTCCACCCGCCACTCCTCGGCGATGATGCCCCCCTCGCCGTTGAGGCGGTGGTTGCGGT
>JBIJCD010000040.1:0-14460 GCA_044344895.1 Pirellulales bacterium
CCGCGCCGCGGCGTCCCAGCCCGCCGACGTCCTTCCCACTTGGCATGCTTCAGTTCCTCGAGATTTCGCGTCTGCCCGGCGCCCGCAGGCCACCGTTCACCGCCCGTTCACCGCTCGGTCGCCGGAGGAGGACCGCTGCGCACGGTCCGGGGCCGCCGGCTCGACCCGCACGTGCGGCTCGACGAGCGTAGATATTTTTCGGTATTCCTCCTCGCTCAGCACACCCTTGTCCCGGAGATTTTTGTAGCCGACGAGCGCCGTTTCCCAATCGCCATGATCGGCACCTGACTGGAGCCACCAGCTGCGGACCGCGACGATCGCAACGATGCCGACGGCGACGAGCAGCCCGAGCAGGACGGCGCTGACGACGAACGATTGCACGGCAGGCAGACTCGCAGGGCCACGTGAGGAGGGGCGGACCCGCACGGCCGGAGCTGCCACCCCGTGAGGGCATTATGGCGGTCACGGCCGGAACGGGTCCAGAAAGTTCCCCCACTTTTCGCAGGCTCCACAGGCTGTCGCAATGGCAAACCTGGCAGCCTCAAAATGGGGCGACTTGCCCGCTTGTGACGAAAAAATGAGACTTTCCGTGCGAATTGGCCGATCCACACGGGCATGGCAGGATCGCCTCGCTCACAGCCGTTCTCCGTCTGGCCAGTCCCGCGGCCGGGGCTGCGCCGCGCCGACATGATGATGGCTCGGAACGAGCCGTGCACCGGGCCACGGCCGGCGACGCTGCCCCTGACCGCACCCTGGGCGACCCGGGCCGCGATCCTGATCACCGCCTTCGGCTGGATGGCGGGCGGCGGTAGCGGCTGGCCGAGCCACTGGACACTTCCGGCCGCACCGTCGGCCGCGGCCGCCGACGTGACGGCGGGGCAAGCCGGCCTGCCGGAACTGGTGCGGACGAAGCACCGCACGTTCTCGATCCCCTTCCGCCTACCGGCCAGCCAGGATGCCGATGCGGCGGCGCAACGGGTGATGATGAGCGTGTCGAAGGATCTGGGCGTCACCTGGGAGCCGGCGGGGGAGGTGGCTCCGTCGGCCGGATCGTTCTCGTACCAAGCCGGTGCCGACGGCGAGTATTGGTTTCGGCTCCGCGCCGTCGATCGCAAGGGACGCGCCCGCGGCGGCGGGGGCCGCGCATGGCGGCCCGGGTGTGGAAGGGAGGCGACGGCGAGATCATCTGCCGCTACGCCGCCGTGGACGACTCAATCCGCATGGACTCGCTGAAGCTCGAATACCGCATGGGGGCCGCGCCGGGCTGGAAGCCGGTGGCCACGCAGGGCGTGCTGTCGCGGGAGTCTCCCGCGCACCTCGTGGGCGAGGAGATCTGGTGGGCGGGCGAGAAGGTGGAGTCGCTCGCCGTCCGACTGAGCGTCACCGACGCTTCCGGCAACCAGACCGTGAAGCAATTCTCCCTGGAGCCGACCGACCCCAACGTCGACCAGGCGGCACTGGCCCGCGAGCTAGGCGCTCCTCCCCTTCCCTCGCAGGACGCGGCCTCGATCGCGGCCTCCGGCGACGCGGCCCCCGGCATGCCGCCGGCACAGTCCTCCACCCCGACCACGATTCCTCCCCGTCGCCCCGGCGAGTGGGCCGCAGAGGCGGCGGCAGCCTGGTCGGCCGAGCAGCCGCGATCCGCCGCCGACGCCGCCAGGGCCGGCGGTCCGCAGAGCGTGCTTGTCCGCAGGGCGGCGTCCGATCCCGCGGCGGTCACGGCCGCCGCCGGATCACGGGGCCCGCTGACGATGGCGGCCTCGGGCTTCGCGGGCCAGGTACAGGCGGGAGCGGACCAGCTCGAATACCGCGGCCGACCGCTGCAGATCTCCCGCTCCCGTCGATTCGCCTGGGACTACGAGATGCCCGCCGAGCGGCCAAAGGCCGACCGGCTGCGGGTCGAGTTGTGGAGCACCCGCGACGCCGGGGTCACCTGGCAGCGGGCGGCCGTGGACGACGACGCCACGAGCCCCATCAACGTGGTGCTGCCGGCCGCCGGACTCTACGGCTTTCGGTTGGAGATCGTTCCCGACCTTCCTGGCGCCGGCGGCGGCCCGCGGCCCGGCGACCCCGCCGAGAGCTGGATCGGCATCGACGAGGAGCCGCCCTACGTCGAACTGCTGTCCGCCGCGCGGGTGGCCGAGGGCGAATCGGGCGCGATCCTGATCCGCTACACGTCCCGCGATCAACTCGCGGCGCCAAAGACGGCCCGGCTGCTCTTCTCGCCCAACCCCGAGGGCCCCTGGGCGACGATCGCCACCGACCTCGACAACCAGGGCGAGTACCACTGGCAGCCGGATCGTTCGACGCCGGCTCGCGTGTATCTCCGCATCGAGGTATCCGACGTCGCCGGTAACGTCGGCTCGGCCGGCTGCCAGGAGCCCGTCCTGGTGACCGCCTCGCGGGTCGTGGGCCGGCTCGGCGGCCTGCGTACGCTCCCCCCGTCGGCTCCCTAGACCGCATCGGGTCTGGGTGGACCGACCGATTTCGCGAGCGGCCGGCCGGGCACGGCTCCCCGTACGCCGGGCCTGCCGCGTGATCGCCGCAGCTCTGTCCGATGCGGTCGAGCCGACGGCTGCCGCCACGCCCGCCCCGCCGCCGCTACAATCACGGCTTTCATGAGGAGAGCCGTGACGTGCCCGATGCCGCTAGCGCCATGGACATCCTCGAGCGACCGGACGAGTGGTCGCTCGGCACGCCGTCGCTGGTCGCGGTCGTGGGCGACGAACCCTTCCTCACTTTCCACGTGCTGTCTCTGCTCCGCGACCGCCTCTGCCCCGACGAGGCCGACCGCGACTGGGCCTGGCGGGAGTTCTCCGGCGAGGACGACCTCGATCCCCGTGACGTCTTCGACGAAGCGGCCACGGTCGCGCTTTTTGCCACCGCCACCCGCGCCGCGGTCGTCCGCGCGGCCGACGGCTTCGTCTCGACAGCGCGAGAGACGCTGGAAAAGATCGCGGGCGGGCCGCGGGCCGCGGGCCGGGGCTTGGTGATCCTCGCGGTGAAGAGCCTGCCGGCCAACACCAGGCTGGCCAAGGCCGTGGCGAAGCACGGCCTCGTCATCGACGTCTCGATCCCGCCCCGGGCAAACCTCGCGGCGTGGGTGCGACAGTGGGCCCAGTCGCGGCATGGCATCCAGGTGGCCGCCGCCACCGCGCAGCGGCTGCTGGAACGGCTCGGCAACGACCTCGGCCAGGTCGATCAGGCCCTGGCGCGGCTCGCCGCCGCGACCCCGCCGGCCGACCGCAAGAAGGCCATCCCGCCGGAGGCGGTCGACGACTTCGCGGGCAGCCCGCAGGAGCGGACGGCGTGGGGCATGATCGACACCGCCACCGCGGGCGACGCCCGCGAGGCCGTGGCCCACCTGGCCGACCTGCTCGACGCCGGCGAGAACCCGATCGGCGTCAGCGCACAAATCGCCCTCGTGCTCCGCCGCCTCTCGACGGCTGCGCGGCTGCTGTCGCTCCCGGCGGGAGACGGCCGGCCGGCCGGCATCGAGCAGGCGCTGCGCGAGGCCGGCGTGGCCGCGTGGCCGAAGGCGCTCGCCCAGGCCCGCGAGTCACTCCTGCAACTTGGCGCGCAGCGGACGCGGCGGCTGCCGGTGACGCTCCTGGAGCTCGACCGCGACCTGAAGGGCGACGCTTCCCGCGGCATGCGGGCACGGCTGGCACTCGAGCGGCTGTTCTGCAAGATGTCGAAGCAGGCGGCGCCCGTCGCCGGCAAACGGTAGCCGCGGGCCGGGTCGGCCGCCACGGGCGGCCGCGTACAACCGCACCACACGATCAGACCGGACGTTCAGGAGGACCGCCTTGATTTCCGATTCGCACGCCGATCCCCGCGACCGCTGGGACAATCCGCTCGCTTCCCGCTACGCCTCGACGGAGATGACCCGTATCTGGAGCGACAACCACCGCTACCGCCTCTGGCGGGAGACCTGGCTGGCGCTGGCCGAGGCGGAGGCCGAACTCGGCCTGCCGATCACGCCGGCGCAGCTGCAGGAGATGCGGGTCCATCTCGAGCCGATCGATTTCGCGAAGGCCGCAGAGTACGAGCAGAAAATGCGGCACGACGTGTTCGCGCACCTGCACACGTTCGGCGACGCCTGCCCGCTGGCCCGGCCGATCCTCCACCTCGGCGCGACGAGCGCCTACGTCACCGACAACACCGACCTCATCCTCCTGCGCGAGTCGCTCGACCTGATCGCCGCCCGGCTGGCCGCGGTGATCGAGCGGCTGGCCGAGCGGGCCATGGAGACCCGCGACCTGGTCTGCCTGGGCCGCACGCATTTGCAGCCGGCGCAGCCCACCACCATCGGCAAGCGGATCTGCCTCTGGATCCACGACCTGCTGCTCGACCTCGAGGAAGTGCTCCACCGCCGCCGGCTCCTGCGGGCCCGCGGCGTGAAGGGCACGACGGGCACCCAGGCCAGCTTCCTGGAGCTCTTCGCCGGCGACCACGCCAAGGTGCGCCGGCTCGACGAGATCGTGTCGCGCAAGCTCGGCTTCGACCGCTCCTACGACGTGACGGGCCAGACCTACACGCGGAAGGTCGACTCCCAGGTGGTCTCCGTTCTGGCGGGCATTTCCGAGTCGACGCACAAGGCAGGCAACGACCTGCGGCTGGCGGCCGCCTGGGCGGAGATGGAGGAGCCCTTCGAGAAAGACCAGGTGGGGTCGTCGGCCATGCCCTACAAGCGCAACCCGATGCGGGCCGAGCGGATGTGCGGGCTGGCCCGCTTCGTGATGGGACTACCCGCGGTCGCCAGCGAGACGGCGGCGGTGCAGTGGTTCGAACGAACACTCGACGATTCCGCCCCGCGGCGGCTGGTGCTGCCGCAGGCGTGCCTCGCCACCGACGCGCAGCTCGTGATCTACGCCAACATCGCTGGCGGACTGGTCGTTCTCCCCGGCGCGATCCGCCGCAACCTCGAGCAGCATCTGCCCTTCCTGGCCAGCGAGCGGCTGCTGATGGCGGCGACGACGGCGGGAGGCGACCGGCAGGAACTCCACGAGGCGATCCGCCGGCACAGCCACGCGGCCACGGCCCGGATGCGCGAGGGGGGCGACAACGACCTCGTCGCCCGGCTAGCCGCCGATCCGCTCTTCGCTGGGATCGACCTCGTCAAGGCGATGGACGTGCCCGGCCTGGCCGGCCGGTCCGCGGCGCAGGTCGAGGAATTCGTCGCCGGCCCCGTGCGGGCCGCCCTGCAGACGACCACGGCGCGGGCCGCCGAATCGCGGCTGCGGGTGTGACGCTGAGCCCGCCGGGCCTCTCGGGCCCGGCCGCTCAGACCCGATCCTGATGCCGCGACTTGCTGCGGGTGCTGCGGCAGTCGGCGCACAAGCCGGAGATGATCAGCCGGTGACTGCGGGCGCGGAACTGGTGCTGGCCCGCCACGGCGTCGCAGATCCGGGCGAGTTCGGCGCTGGAAAACTCGATCAGCCGCTGGCACGACGTGCAGTGGAGGTGGTCGTGCTGCGGATAGCCGTAGTCGTGCTCGTACACGGCCCGGCCCCCGAGCGTCATCTTGCGGAGCAGGCCGGCATCGACCATCTCGGTGAGCGTGCGGTAGACGGTGGGCCGGCTGGCGGCCGCCCCGCCGGGAGTCCGCCGCAGGTCGGCCAGCAGCTGCTCGGCGTCGAAGTGCTCGTGGCGGCCACTGACGTGATCGACGATGATCCGCCGCTGCCGCGTGATCCGCTTGCCCCGGGCCTGCAAAAACTCCTCGAACCGCTCGCGCGGCGAAAGCGCGACGTCCACCTTGCCCAGAGAGAAATCGTTCGCCACGGCCATAGAAGCCTCGGATCGAAGCGGTGAGCAGGCCGCGGGCGACCACTGCCCGATTCCGCTCGATCCTCAGTCTAGCCTGCCCGACAAGGGCCGGTCACCCGGCCCGGAAACGCGAACAGCCGGACCGTCGCCGGTCCGGCTGCTGCATGATCGTGCTCTGAGATCAGACCCCGCCGGGCCCGCCAGTCCGCCCCTGGATGGCTCAGCCCAGGCGGTCGAGCAGCCGCTCGAGCGCGAGGTCCAGCTTCTCCGGCGTCTCGTACGACCCGTCGGCGATCGCCGCCCGGATCGCGTTGACACGGTCGAAGCGGATGTCGCCCGTCGACTCGGCCGCACGCACTGCGTCGACCGAAAGCGTGACGGCATCGTGCACCTCGCCCACGCCCTGCTGGACCGTGGCGGCCTGCTCGGCGATGGATTGCGTGCCCTGCGCGGCCTCGACACCCTTCAAGGCGTTGAGTCCCTGCGATCCCTGCGTCGTCGTGACACCCCAGATGTTCATGATGGCTCTCCTGGCAGACAGCGATTCGGAATCCGTTCCCCTCGCACGACGCTCCTACGCGGCCATCCGGCGAAGAGTTCGCACGATGTACGAGAATCCGCGGCCGCCTGTTCCTTTCTGGCTCTGACTGACCGAACCTTCAACTATTGTTGCCGCGCTTCCGCGTCCGGGCGACACCAGTCGTCCTGACAGCGGCCGGTCGAGGCACCTCTCCGGTGCACCGGCCGGTCGCCGCGGCCACACCACTCTCAACTTTGAGTCTTCGACCAACCACCCCGTCGAACTTCAGAAAAAAATCGGGCTTCCTGTTTTTCGCATTCTGCCGGCCCGAAAGGCCCGCAGCCCTCCCAGCTTGCCGGACCTCTGGCCGGTCATGCCGGCGGCCGCTCCGGTCAGCCGAACGCGAACTCCACCTTCCGCCGGTCGAGCTGGTTTTGCAGCCGCTCCACGATGGCCGAATGCATCTGGCTGACCCGGCTCTCGGAGAGGTCGAGGGTCGCGCCGATCTCCTTCATCGTCAGCTCCTCGTAATAGTAGAGGATGATGATGAGCCGCTCGTTGCGGTTGAGGCCCTTGGTGACCAGCCGCATCAGGTCGGACTTCTGGATCCGGCGGGTGGGATCCTCGCCCTTCTTGTCCTCGAGGATGTCGATCTCGTGGACGTCCTTGGAGCTGTCGGTCTCGCACCATTTCTTGTTGAGGCTCACCAGGCTGACCGCATTGGCGTCGACGAGCAGCTTCTCGAAGTCCTCGCGTGACAGCCCCATGTGTTCGGCCACCTCGGCGTCGGCCGGCGCGCGGCCGAGCTTCGCCTCGAGTGTTTTGATCGCCTCGTTCAGCTTGCTGGCCTTCGAACGCACCAGCCGCGGCACCCAGTCCATGGTCCGCAGCTCGTCGAGCATCGCCCCACGGATTCGCGGCATGCAATAGGTCTCGAATTTCACGCCCCGCGTCATGTCGAAGGCGTCGATCGCATCCATCAGGCCGAAGGTCCCGGCCGACACGAGATCGTCGAGCTCGACGCCGTCGGGAAGCCGCGACCAGATCCGCTCGCCCTGGTATTTCACGAGCGGCAGGTAGACCTCGATGAGCCGGTTGCGGAGGTCCTCGTTCGACTGGTCGGCCTTGAACCGCTTCCAGATCTCGAGCACCTCTTCGGCCGACAGCTGGGACGTTTGATTCGCCACGTCATCCTCCTTGAAAGGGCCTTGCATCCGCGGGCCGGGGATCGGCGATCAACGCCTTGCACCGGCCGCGGTTCGTCTTGCCATCGGGTCGACGGACGGCCACCCTCCTGGCGCCATCCGCATCCGTGACCCGATCCATCTCCCATTGCCATCGTCGCCGCCGGACTTATCAGCATCGTCGCTCCGACGGCGTTCTCCTGAGCTTTTCTCCGTTGAATGTTTTTTTCGCGGGCCTCCAGGTCCGCCGATCCTGCCCATTCCAGCTCGTCGTGTGATCCAGGATCGGCGCGGAGGTCGTCAGGCCGCCCGCGCCGCGACGGCTCCGCCGATCGTCGCGAAGATCTCCACCCGGTCCTCTTCCACGATTTCCTCGGCGGCCAGCACCCGCACGTCGGGCAGATGGCGGGCCACTGCGTCCCGCACCCGCTGCCTGACCGCGGCCGGGACGACGGCAACCGGCCTGCCACCGCGCTCCACGACGGGCCGCAGGGCCCGGCGCAGCTCAGCGAGCACCTGCTGCGGCGGCGGTCCGCCCGCGCGAACGAGCGCGTCGATCGCCGGCTGTTCGAGCCGCACCGCCACGAGCCGGCCCTGAGCGTCGCGGGCCCGACGGCAGATCGACCGCACCAGCGACCGCCGCACGATCTCCGCCAGCTGCGCCGGCTCAGCGGCCTCGGCGGCATGATCGGTCATGATCTCCACGAGCTCGGCGAGCGGCCGGATCGGCACGCCGTCGCGCAGCAGGCACTGCAGCGTGCGATGGATCCTGGCGATCGTGAGCACGCCCGGCACCGCCTGGTCGACGACGGCGGGCTGTGCCTCGCGGAGCGATTCGATGAGTCGGGCGACGGCGTCGCGCGAGAGCAGACGGTCGGCGTGCCGGCGCACGGCCGCCTCGACGCCCCGGGCGATGCAATCGGCTTCATCGAAAACGGTCGCACCACGGCGGCGGGCGGTGTCGGCCTGCGCGTGCCCCAGCCACATGCCGCGGCGGCCGCTAAGCAGCTCGATGGCGGAGGAATCGTCGGCGTCGCCCGACCGGGCGAACTGCGGCCCGTCGAGCACCTCGCCGGCCGGCGGCACCGCGAGCAGCCTGCCCGGCGGCAGCTCCGCGGCGACGACGGTGTCGCCGGCGATGGTCACCCTGTAGGCACGATCCGGCAGCGTAAGATCGTCGCGCATGGCGACCTGCGGCACGATCAGCCCGAGGTCGCCGGCCACGGCCGACCGCGATGCGGCGAGGCGTTCCAGAACCGGCGCCGACTCCCCGGCGACGAGCGGCACGAGGCCGCGGCCCACCTCCACGACGATCCGCTCGTCGGCCAGCAGCTCGTCGGCGGCCTTCGGCCGCGACGCCGCCGACTTCGCTCCTCGCGCGGACGCGGAGGGCGGCCCTCCGGCGGCCCGCTGCTTCCGCGCGGAGCGGCCGGTCACCCACGCCGCCGCGGCCACCGCCGACGCCATCCCCGCCAGCGGCAGGAAGGGCAGGTCGGTGAGCGAGAGCAGGCCCAGAAACACCGCCGTGATCAGGAGCACGTGCGGCCGCGACACGAACTGGCGTCCCATCTCCCGGGAGAGATCGACCGCCTGGCTCGACCGCGAGATGAGCAGGCCGGTGGCAACGGAGATCAAGAGCGATGGCACGGCACTGACGAGGCCGTCGCCGATCGTCAGCCGTGAATAGACGTCGACCGCTTTCTGCAGCGGCATGCCGTGCTGTACGACGCCGATCGCCAGGCCGCCCACGAGGTTGACGAACGTGATCACCACGCTGGCCACGGCCTCGCCCCGGACGAATCGGCTGGCGCCGTCCATGCTGGCGAAGAAGTCGGCCTGCCGCTGCAGATCGAGTCGCAGCTGTCGGGCCTCGTCGCGGGTGACCGTGCCCGCCTGCACCTCGGCGTCGATCGCCATCTGCCGTCCCGGCAGGCCGTCGAGGGCGAATCGGGCCGCGACCTCGCTGGTGCGGGTCGAGCCCGCCGTGATCACCACGAACTGGATGACGGCGATGATCGCGAAGATGACGCCGCCGACGACGATGTTGTTGGCCGCGACAAATTCGCCGAACGCCCGCACCACCTCGCCGGCCGCGTCGGCGCCCTCGACGGCGGCCCGCGACAACACGAGCCGCGTGGTGGCGATGTTGAGCACGAGCCGGATCAACGTCGATCCGAGCAGGAACGTGGGGAACACGCTCATGTCGAGCGGTGTGCGGGCTGCCAAGGCTCCCAGGAGCGCGAGCACCGACACCGTGAGGTTGGCCGCCAGCATCAGATCGACGACCGGGGCGGGCACGGGCGCCAGCACCACCAGCAGGGCCAGCAGGATGACGGCCGGGATGGCGTAGTCGAGCACGTGCGCAGCCGCGCCGCGGGGCGTGGCTGCAGCGCTGCCGGCGGGCTGGGAGATGGCGGAATGGGACACGGCGGACCGGGGCATGAAGGGCTGCGGGCTGGGGCCCTGACAGGCTGCGAGCGGGGCGGGACTGCTCCGCCCGCACGGACTGCCGGGGCTGCCTGTCGGGGTCGATCTGTCCGGAACGGCGGGGACGATAGCGGTGCAGGAAGGGGCGGTCCAGATCGCTCACCGCGGCCTTTTCATCGCCTACAATGCGACAAATTCGCCCTTGTGTCGCTCGTGCGGGAGCAGCCCGTCCCACACCTTCCCGGCCGGTCACCGCTTCCCATGCACTTCAACCGCTTCGGCCTCGAGTTCGACTATCCCGACAACTGGTCGGTCGACACCGACGACTCGCAGGACCGCTACGCGACCGTCACCGTCTACTCGCCGGAGGGCGGATTCTGGTCGGTGAGCGGCCATGCTGCCGGCGGCGACCCGGCGGCCCTGTCACAGGCCGTACTGCGGCAAATGAAGAAGGAGTATCAGGACCTCGACGCCGAGCCGGCCGGGGAGGTCGTCGGCGGCCGCGAGCTCGCCGGCTGCGACATGAACTTCTACTGCCTCGACCTCACCAACACGGCGCAGGTGCGGACCCTCGAGACCCCAGACGCGATCTACCTTCTCTTCTGCCAAGCCGAGGACCGGGAGTGGGACCGGGTCGCACCGGTGTTCGCCGCCATGACGGCCAGCTTCGTGGCCGCCCTGCCGGCGGCCGATCCAGCCGACGACTAGCCGAACCGGGCCGTTTTCGGCCGTGGAAAACCGCCCTCAGCCTTTTTCCCCAGGCTGCTAAGATTTCCTGCCGGTCCCGCCGCTTCCACCCCCGGAACCTTCCGCCGTTGCCTCTCCTCGCCGACCTCGCCGCAGCACCGTCCGCCTCCATCCAGATGATCCACTGGCTGGCCTTCGCTGCCATGGTGGCGATCCTGCTCACGCTCGACCTGACCGTCTTCCACAAGCAGGCCCACGAGCCGTCGCTGCGGGAGAGCGCGTTTTGGACCTGCATCTGGGCGGCGCTGGCCCTGGCGTTCAACGCCCTGGTGTGGTCTTGGCTCGGCGGCCAGGCGGCCATCGAGTTCCTCACGGGCTACCTCGTCGAGTGGTCGTTGTCGATGGACAACGTCTTCGTGTTCGCCGTGATTTTCGGCTACTTCCGCGTGCCGCTGAAGTACCAGTATCGCGTTCTCTTTTGGGGCATCCTGGGGGCGGTGCTGATGCGGCTGACGTTCGTGCTGGTGGGAGCCGAGCTCGTGGAGCGGTTCCACTGGGTGATGCCGCTGTTCGGCGCCTTCCTCGTCTACACGGGCATCAAGCTCGCCTTCGGTGACGAGGAGTCGCATCCTGACGAGAGCACGGTTGTCAAGCTCTTCCGCAGGCTCGTCCCGGTCACCAACCACTCCGAGGGCGACAGGTTCTTCGTCAGGGAGCAGGGCCGGCTCATGGCCACGCCGCTGTTCCTCGTCCTGCTCATCGTCGAGACCACCGACGTGCTCTTCGCCGTCGACAGCGTGCCGGCGATCCTGGGCGTGGTCACGCCCGGCGCCCACTACATGCGGTTCGTCGCCTTCACCTCGAATGTGTTCGCCATCCTTGGCCTGCGGGCCCTCTACTTCCTGCTCGCCGGCGTGATGGACCTGTTCCGCTTCCTCAACTACGGGCTCTCCGCGGTGCTCGTCTTCGTGGGGGGCAAGATGATCGTCGAGGCGGCACGGCACAGCGAGTGGCTGGCGGCCCAGGGCGGCTGGGATCCCCACGCCAAGGGCCACCTGGTGCACCCCGCGGTCTCGCTGCTGGTGATCGTCGCCCTCATCGGCTCGAGCGTGGCCGCCTCGCTGGCGTTCCCCGAGCGGAAAGACGGCGCCGAGATCGCCGGCGACGCCCCCGATCAGCCGCACGCCTGATCAGCGGCGGGGGTGCGCTCCGCCGGGAACGGACCGAGTTCCCTCGCTGCGGCCGCGGCGGCCACGCGCTCGGGATCCTCGCTCCGCTTCCCGGCTCCCCGGACATCTGTCGTCTGGAGGGAAACTGGTTTCGCTGGAGCGACGGCCTGACGCCCTTCCGAAGACGGCGAGCCGGGATCGGCGGAAGCTCGACGAGCTTGGAGGATCTCGCATGTCCAAGACGAATGCGGCGCCGCGGGACGTCGCGCGAAATCATCCCGCGAGGAGACTTCTGCCGGCCCGGCGGCGATCGCTCCCAGCCGCAGCTGTCCGCAGAACTCGGCTCGGCTTCAAACCTGGCAGCCGACAAGCCGCTCGTAGAGCCGCTCGTGCTCCGCGGCCATGCGGTCGGCCGTGTGCCGAGCGATCGCCAGCCCGTGGCCGTGTCGGCCGAGCCGGGTGGCGAGCGGCTCGTCATCGAGCAGCCGGCAGAGTGTCGCCGCCAGCGCGTCGGGATCCCCTGGCGGGTGCAGTAGGCCCGCCCGCTCGTCGTCGAGCAGTTCGGGAAACGCGCCGTGCGCGGGGGCGACGACGGGCACGCCGGCCGCCATGCTCTCGATGACGGGGATCCCCTTCGCCTCGGGGTGCACGGTCGGCATCGTGAAGACGTCGATCGATTCGAGCAGCCGCAGCTTGCCGGGCCGGTCGACCTGGCCGAGCCAGCGGAACCGGTCGGCCACGCCGAGGTCGCGGGCCAGCGCGAGGCACCTGTCGCGGTAGCCACGTTCGGAGCCCACCTCGGCGCCGGCCGCCAGCAGCTCCACGTCGTGCCGCCGGGCGACGAGCGGCAAGGCCCGCACCAGCTGGTCGAGCCCCTTCTCCGGGCAGGCCCGCGCGAGCGACCCGATCACCAGCCGGCCGCCGCGGCCATGCCGCCGCGCCGCCAGGTCGGGGGGTGAATCCGGGAACCCGGCACGATCGAGCCCGTGGTGCACCACCGAGATTCTGTCCGGAGGCAGCTGAAGATAGCCCGCCATGAAGTCGGCGAAGCTGCGATTCAGCGCCACGAAGTGATCGACGTCGGCCGCCCGCGCCCGCAGCAGCTCTCGGATCCGCCCGCGGTACGGCTCGGGAATCTGCGCGACGAAGATATCCTCGCCGGAGAGACTGCAGACGACCCTTGCACCCGTGGCCTGCTTCACCCGCCGCGCCAGCCCCACGAGCAGGGCGTTGGAGAGATGGACGACATCCGGCCGCACGTCGGCGGCCAGCCAGCCGGCCAGCTTCTCGACCTCGTGCCGCTGGTGCCCCTTCTCTCCCTGGAGCGTGGAGACGGTCAGCGGCCCCAGGTCGGCCGCGCGGGTCGAGCCGGTGCGAGCGGAGAGCCACTCGAGCAGACGTTTTGAGTCGAGGAGCGGCGAGAGGGCGGCGTCGAGGAACCGTGGCAGATAGCGGAAGGGCGGCACGTGCTCCTGAAGCCAGACGTTCACGCCACCCATCACGATCCGGTCGATCGCGGCGTTCTCCTCGTCGGTCGTCGTCGGCACGTAAGCGGGCACGAGCATGGCGTCGCGGCCCCGCGCCCGCAGCGCCCGCACGAGCGTGTTGTCGTGGAGGCAGGAGCCGCAGATCCGGCCCCCGGCGCCGGCGGTGATGTGGATGATCCGCATGTCAGGCGCGGCCGCTGCGGCCCTCGAGGTGCACGAGCACGAGCGCGAGATCGGCGGGCGTGATGCCGCGGACGCGGCCCGCCTGGCCCAGCGTCCGCGGCCGGATCCGCTCCAGCTGCTCACGGGCTTCGGCCCGCAGGTGCCGCACGCCACCGTATTCGAAGCCCTCGGGAATCGGCCGGGAGGCCACGGCCCGGTGCCGCTCGATCCGCTCCCGCTCCACGCGGACGTAGCCCTCGTAACGGACGTCGTTCTCGACCTGTTCCGCGACCTCGGCGGGCACGTCGGCGAGCGACGGCAGCGCCGCGACGCAATCCTGCCAGCCGACCTCCGGTCGCCGCAACCGATCGAGCAGCGTGACGCCGTCGACGCGATTGCCCGCGAGCAGGGCCAGCGCCGCCTCGATGCCGGCCTGCTTGGCCGCCAGCCGCGCGATCCGCTCCGGCTCGGCCAGGCCGACGCCGGCGGCCACGGGCGTCAGCCGCCGGTCGGCGTTGTCGTGCCGGAGAGCGAGCCGGTGCTCGGCGCGGCTCGTGAACATCCGGTAGGGCTCGTCGACGCCGCGGGTGACCAGGTCGTCGAGCAGCACGCCGATGTAGGAATCTTCGCGGGCCGGAGTGAGGGCCGCGCGACCGGCCGCAGCGAGCGCGGCGTTGGCGCCGGCGACGACGCCCTGGGCCGCCGCCTCCTCGTAGCCGGTCGTGCCGTTGATCTGGCCGGCGAGGAAGAGCCGGCTCACCTGCTTGCTTTCGAGCGCGGGCGTCAGCTGGTCGGGCGGGCAGTAGTCGTATTCGACGGCGTAGCCGTAGCGGATGATAGAGGCCCGTTCGAGCCCGGGAACGAGCCGGATCATGGCGTCCTGAACGTCACGGGGCAGGCTCGTGGAGATGCCGTTGACGTAAATCTCCTGGGTCCGCCGTCCCTCGGGCTCGAGAAACAGCTGGTGGCTCTCCTTGTCGGCGAAACGCACCACCTTGTCCTCGATGCTCGGGCAGTAGCGGGGCCCGCGAGACTGGATCTGGCCCGAATAC
>JBIJCD010000041.1:0-14429 GCA_044344895.1 Pirellulales bacterium
ACCTCCGGCCGACCGGCGGCGGCGCCGCCGGCCCCGCACCGATGACCCCACGCCCTGCCTTCGACCCCGCCTTCGCCGACGGCCCCGACCGCCGCGGCACCGGATCCGAGAAGTGGGATCGCTATGCGGGCCGCGACATCCTGCCGGTGTGGGTGGCCGACATGGATTTCCAGGCGCCGCCCGAGGTGCTCGACGCCATCCGCGCGCGGGTGAGCCACGGCGTGTTCGGCTACACGCACGAGCCGCCGGGATTCGCGGCGGCTCTCGCCGCGCACCTCGACTCCCTGCACTGCTGGACGATCGACCCGGAGTGGGTCGTCGGCACGCCCGGCGTGGTCACGGGGCTGGCGCTCACGGCCCGGCTCCTCGCCGCAGCCGACGACGAGATCCTGTCGTTCACGCCCGTCTACCCGCCGTTTCTCTCCCTGCCGGGGATGGCCGGTCGGCGGCTCGTCCGCGTGCCGCTGGCGGCGACGGATTCGGCATGGACGATCGACTGGGATGCCCTCGGCGCGGCTGTGTCGCCCCGCAGCAAGCTCTTCTGGCTGTGCCATCCCCACAATCCGACCGGCACGGTCTTCTCCCGCGACGACCTGCTTCAGCTGGCCGAGTTCACCGAGCGGCACGGCCTCACGGTCGTCTCGGATGAGATCTGGAGCGACCTCTTGCTCGACGAGCGTCGCGGCCACGTGCCCTTCGCCAGCCTCGACCATCCGGCGGCGCGGCGGGCCGTCACGCTGACGGCGCCGTCGAAGACCTGGAACCTCGCCGGCCTCGGCTGCGCGGCGGCGATCCTCCCCGACTCCGAGCTGCGGCGGCGGTGGCGGCCGGCCGGCGGCGGGCTCGTGCCGATGGTCAACTCGCTCGGCTACGCCGCGGCCGAGGCGGCCTGGCGGCTCGGCGACGGCTGGCGGCGGCAGCTGCTCGTCGTGCTGGGGCACCACCGGGATCTCGTGCTCGACGCGGTCGCCCGCATCCCCGGCCTGGCCTGCATTCCGCCGGCGGCCACGTATCTGATGTGGATCGACTGCCGCGGCACCGGCACGGCCGACCCGCAGGCCGCCTGCGAGCAGGCGGGCCTGGGCCCGTCGGACGGCCGGGAATTCGGGCTGCCGGGGTTCATCCGGATCAACACCGCGTGCCCGACCGCCCGGCTCGAAGAAGCCCTTCGGCGGCTGGAAAAGGCGTTTTGCCCGGGGCAGAAGACCGCGAACGACTCGGGCGAGCGGCCCCAGGCGGGCGGCCCGGCCACAACCTTTCCGCCGGCCGGCCGTTGAACGACCGGCCGGGAAACACGCTGTTTCCCGGCGTTCAATCGTTTTCTAGGATGACAGTGGCGGCGGATCACCGCTGCCCGAGCACACCACAACGAGGCTCCCATGAACGTTCCCGGCAAGCTGCTCTCGACCGTCCTCTGCGCCGGCTTCGCGCTGGCTCCCCTCACCCTCTCGGCCGCGCCCGACAAGCAGCTGGACCCGGAAAAGATCTTCAAGCGGAAGGATGCCAACAGCGACGGCTCCCTGTCGCTCGAGGAATACAAGGCCGGCATGAAGGACAAGCAGCTGGAAAACGCCGACAAGCGGTTCAAGAAGATCGACACCAACGCCGATGGCAAGCTGTCGTTCGACGAGTTCAAGGCGGGCATGCCGAAGCCGAAGGACGCGTAGCCGCCCGCGGCCGGACCACCCTCTCGAATGAGCGAAGCCTTCAGGACGATGACCACCATGCAGCGCGACTTTCGGCGGCGCGAAACCCTCGTTCGATCCTGCCGCGACGGTTTCGCCGCGCGGGCCGTGGCCTGCCTGGCGGCGGTGCTGCTCGTGGTCGTGGCCGGCGCCGCGGCCCGCAAGCCCGCCACCAAGACGCCGGCGCGGACGGCGAAGAAGACCACCGACCAGCAGCCCAAGATCAACCTGCCGAAGGCGGTGATGAGCGAGCCCTCGGGCACGATCATGCCCGTCGCGGCGATCGACCGCGCCGCCCGGAAGAACGTGTCGGCCGCGGCAGCCCGGATCGACAAGCTCCTGCAGAAGTACCGCGCCGAGCACAAGGTCCAGCCCAGCGACCCGCTGAGCGACGGCCAGTTCGTCCGCCGGATCTACCTCGAACTCGGCGGCCGGATCCCCACGTTCGACGAGACGGTGCAATTCCTCGATTCGAAGTCGGCGTCGAAGCGGGACGAACTCATCGAGTCGCTCCTGGAGAGCCCCGACTACGTCAGCCACACCTACAACTTCTGGGCCGACATCCTCCGGCTCTGCGAGCGGCCGCAGAAGGATCTGTTCTTCGAGCCCTACCTCGACTGGGTGAAGCGGTCGATCGCCGACAACAAACCCTACGACGCCTGGGTGCACGAGATGCTCACGGCCGACGGCAAGCTGTGGGAGAACCCCGCGGTCGGCTTCCAGCTCCGCGACAAGGGGATGCCGCTGCCCTACGTCGACAACACCGTACGGGTGTTCCTCGGCACGCAGATCGGCTGCGCCCAGTGCCACGATCACCCGTTCGACAAGTGGACGCAGCACCAGTTCTACGAGCTGGCCGCCTTCACCTCCGGCACGCGCACCCGGCTGGCCGGCATGCGCGACAGAAAGGGGGGCACGTCGAAGGAAGACGCCAAGAAGGCCCGGTCCGACAACGCCGAGGCCGCCAAGCAGATCCGGGAGATCACCTCGGCGGTCCAGTCGAAGGTGAAGGACAGGAAGCTGCCCAACGAAGCCCGGCAGTTCCTGGGTGCCAACCTCACGAGCGTCAACTACGAGCAGGCCAAGCTCCTGCTGCCGCACGACTACCAGTACGACGACGACAAGCCGCTGGCCGCCGTCACGCCCAAGGTGCTGTGGGGCGAGATCCCCTCGGCGGCCGCCAACGCCGACGGTCGGGAGAAGTTCGCCGCCTGGCTGACGTCTCATGACAACAGGCAGTTCGCCCGCGCCATCGCCAACCGGCTGTGGCGGAAGGTGATGGGGGTGGGCCTGGTCGAGCCCATCGACGACTTCCGCGACGACAACCCGCCCTCGAATCCCGAGCTGCTCGAGCACCTCACCGACGAGATGCTCCGGCTCAAGTTCGACCTCCGCGAGTTCGTCCGCGTGCTCGTGTCGACCGACACCTACCAGCGGCGGGCCGTGCTGCACGACCCCACGTCGGCCGCGCCGTTCGGCTTCGCGGGCCCGGCGCTGAAGCGGATGACGGCCGAGCAGCTGTGGGACTCGATCCTCACGCTCGTCGCCCACAACGAGTGGGCCTTCCAACGGCCGACCGCCGCCGCCTACGCCAAGGTCGTCGACATCGACCTGGCGCGGAAGGGCACGACCTACGAGGACGTCGAGAAGGCCTTCAAGCACTACAACGAGACATACAGTCTCAACAGTTACCGCCGCACCATCCTCAAGCAATATGGCTACAAGGGTCAGGTGCTCGTGCGGGCCAGCGAGCTGCCCACGCCGCTGCCGCTGGGCCACTTCCTCCGGCAGTTCGGCCAGAGCGACCGCGAGGCGATCGAGGGGGGCCGCACCACCGCGACCGTGCCACAGATCCTCGCCATGTTCAACGGCTCGATCACCCACAGCATGCTGGAGCAGGGGAGCGTGATCTACGACGAGGTGATGTCGCACGATCCGCGGCAGGCGGTCGACGTGGTCTTTCTCTCGCTGCTCTCGCACCGCCCCAGCCCCGAGGACCGCACTTTCGCCATCCAGGAGATCCGCTCGGCGGAGAGCCCCGCGGCCGGCTGCGGCAACCTCATTTGGGCTCTGCTCAACACCCGGGAATTCATCTTCATCCAGTGACGCCGTGAGGCGGGGCCCGCGGCCCGCCATGGCAGGAGGCAGACTCGTGCTCCTTGATCGGACCTGGCTCGACGAACCGCTGGCCCGTCGCACCGTGCTGGGCACCATCGCCCGCACGACGCTCGGCGTGGGCCTCCTCCCGGCGCTCTCCGGCCGGCTGGAGGCGGCCGCTGCAGCCGGAGCGAAGGGCCGCGTCAAGAACATCATCTACCTGATGATGCAGGGGGCGATGAGCCACCTCGACACCTTCGATCCCAAACCGGGCCGCGAGGAGCAGGGGGAAACCAAGCCGATCAAGACGAAGACGCCGGGAGTGCTCTTCGGCGAGCGGCTCGAGAAGCTCGCCGGCCTCTCCGACAAACTGGCGGTGGTTCGCTCGATCTCGACGGAGACCGGCGCCCACGAGCAGGGGCAGTATTTCATGCGGACGGCCTACCCGATGCTCAACAGCATCCAGCACCCGGCCTTCGGAGCGTGGGCGGTGCACGCCATGGGCAAGCTCAGCAAGGAACTCCCGCCCTACGTGCTCGTCGGCAACGGCAACGACCACCCCGGCGCCGGCTTCCTCGACCCGTCCCTCACGCCCGTGCCCGTCGCCGACGCGACCAAGGGGCTGGAAAACACGACGCGGCCGCAGTATCTCACCGAGAAGAACTTCGACCGCCGGCTGGCGCTCGCCGACCGGATCGACCGCGACTTCAAGGCACGGTACGCCGGACCGCAGATCGAGGCCTACAACCAGCTCTACAAGGACGCCGTCCGGCTGATGGGCAGCGTCGACCTGCAGGCGTTCGACATCGAGAAGGAGAAGCCGGCGGTCCGTGAGCAGTACGGCGATTCGAAGATCGGCCTGGGCTGCCTCCTGGCCCGGCGGCTCGTGGAGTCGGGCGTGCGGTGCGTGGAGGTGGAGTTCGGCGGCTGGGACATGCACCGCGACGTGGCCGACGAGATGGCGGAGAAGGGGCCGCAGCTCGACCGGGCCATGGGCACGCTGCTCGAGGACCTCCAGCAGCGGGGCCTGCTCGACTCGACGCTCGTCGTGCTGGCGACCGAATTCGGCCGCACGCCGCGGATCAACGAGAACGCCGGCCGCGACCACCATCCCGGCGTGTTCTCCTGCGTGCTGGCGGGCGCCGGCGTGAAGGGAGGCACCGTGCACGGCGCGAGCGACGAGAAGGGCTTCCGGCCGGACAAGGACGGCGTGTCGGTCACCGACTTCAACACCACGATCGCGGCTGCGGCCGGCCTGCCGTTCGACAAGGAATTCCACGCCCCCAACGGCCGCCCCTTCAAGATCGGCGGCGGCGGCAAGCCGATCACCGGTGTGCTCGCCTAGACCTGTGGTTCACGTGGAGCACGGTCGGCCTGGAGCGATCGCCGCCGGGACGGCAGAAGTCTCCTCGCGGGATGATTTCGTGCGACCGGCCGCGGCGCTGCAGATGTCTTGGACATGCGAAATCCTCCAGGCTCGTCGAGCTTCCGTCGATCCCGGCTGCCCGCGTGAAGCGGCGGCAGCAGGGCGGTCGTGAAGCCGCGTCCTTCCAGCAGCGGCTCGCGACTGCTCGGCAGGATGCCGAGCGCAGCACGAGCGGGCGGATGCCCGCCGAGCAAAAACCGCAGGATGCGGTGTTTTGCGTGCAGACAGCGCGGCGGAGCGAAGCTCGGCAGGCTGGGATCTTTCTGCCGGTGCGGCTGTCCCTGCCCGCGGCCGGATCGCCTGTTCATCCGGCCGGCCCGGCGGACCGATCCACACCGCAGGGAGTCGCTCATTCGAGAGCGTCGTCCCGGCACTTGTATCGGTCTGGATGGGAGGAGCTGCATCATGGCACGCCGCAGGCACAGCAAGGAATCCTACGCCCAGCAGGTGGTCGGCCTGGCCACGTCCGGCCTACCGGCGCCTGTGCAGAAGGTGGCGAAATCGAAGCTAGGATCGAAGCTCCTGCTCATCCTCGTGCCGATCCTGATCGCGACCGGCGTGATCTCGATCTCCTGGTCGGGCGGACTGCCGAGCATCACGGTGAACCGGCAGCGGGCGGCCGTCGTCGGGGAACAGGTGAAGGAAGAGGCGCTGCGGGCGGCCGAGCGGGTCAGGCAGTACGGCGACAGCAGCTACCGCTGATGCGGCGCGGGCCGGGCGGCCGTTTTCCAGCGGCGTCCGCGGGCGGGTAGAGTAGTGGCGTTCCGCAGCGGAGCCGTTCCATGCGCCACGCCCCGATCGACCCGTCGCTCTTCGTCTCCCACCGCCGGCGGCTCGCTGCACAGCTGCCGCAGCGGAGCCTCGCGATCCTGCACGCCGCCGACGTTCTGCCGACGACCGGCGACGGCACGCTGCGGCTCCATCCGGCCGGCGACCTCTTCTGGCTCACGGGCATCGAGCAGGAGCAGAGCGTGCTCGTGCTCGCGGCCGATGCGATCGACCCGTCACAGCGGGAGATGCTCTTCATCCGCCAGCCCGACGAGCACCTCGCCACGTGGGAGGGGGAGAAGCTCTCGCGGGAGAAGGCCCGGGAGATCTCGGGCATCGCCAAGGTCCGCTGGCTGTCGGAGCTGCCGACCGCGCTGCACGGCCTGATGTGCGAAAGCGATTCCGTCTGGCTCAACGCCAACGAGCACGAGCGGGCGAGCACCGACGTGGAGCCGCGCGACGTGCGGCTCGGCCGCCGGCTCATGGCCCGCTATCCGCTCCACCGCTACGAGCGGCTGGCGCCCCTGCTGCGGAGGCTGCGGGCCGTGAAGGACCCGGCCGAGGTGGAGCTCGTCCGGCGGGCGATCGACATCACCGCCGCCGGGCTCGAGCGGATGCTCGCCGTGCTGCGGCCGGGCGTCATGGAATACGACCTCGAGGCCGAGCTGGTGGCCGAGTTCACCCGCCGCCGGGCGAAGATGGCCTACGAGCCGATCGTGGCCGCCGGCAGGAGCGCCTGCGTCTTGCACTACGTCGACAACGATCGCGTCTGTCGGGAAGGCGATCTCGTCCTGGTCGACGTCGGCGCCTGCTACGCCAACTACAACGCCGACATCACCCGGACCTACCCCGTGGGCGGCCGGTTCACGCCGCGGCAGCGGGCGGTTTACGAGGCGGTGCTGCGGGTGTTCCGGTCGTCGATCGCGCGGACGACGGCCGGCACGACGCCGCGGGATTGGAAGCGGGCGGCCCAGCTCCAGATGAACGAGGAGCTCGTCGGCCTGGGGCTCCTCTCACCCGCGGACGTCGCGCGGGACACGCCCGAGGAGCCTGCCTGCCGGAAGTATTTCATGCATGGCCTGGGCCACTCGCTCGGCCTGGGCGTGCACGACCTCGCGCCGCAGAACGGCCCGTTCGAACCGGGCTGGGTGGTGACGGTCGAGCCGGGAATCTACATCCCCGAGGAGGGGATCGGGATCCGCCTGGAGAACGACGTGCTGGTGACCGCCGCCGGCCCCGTCGATCTGGCGAGCCACATCCCGATCGAGCCCGACGACGTGGAACGGCTGCTGCCGCGGTAGCGGCTCCCGTCGGGGCGGCCCGCGCGGCGGCCGTTTCCTCTATACTGCCCGGCTCACCCCCGGAGCCCCCGCGATGCGCCGCCTGTTCCCCGCGATCCCGAGCCTGCTCGCCCTCGCCTGCCTGTCCCTCTTCCTTCCCTTCTCCATGGAGACCGCCGTGGCCGCCGACGCCGAAGTGCCCCATCCGCAGCTTCCCTCCGGCGCCGGCAAGCTCGACGCCGACGCCCCGAAGACGTTCACAACCACTCCGTCGGGCCTGCAGTACCGCGTGCTCCGCAAGGGCGCGGGGGCCAACCCCAAGGCCACCGACCGGGTGCAGGTCAACTACCACGGCTGGCTCGACGACGGCAGCGTCTTCGACAGCTCCTACAAGCGGGGCGAGCCGATCGACTTCGGCCTGAACCAGGTGATCCCCGGCTGGACGGAGGGGATGCAGCTGGTCGGCGAGGGCGGCATGATCGAGCTCTTGATTCCCAGCAAGCTCGGCTACGGCGCCCGCGGCACGCCGGGCGGACCGATCCCGCCCAACGCCACGCTTCACTTCCTGGTCGAACTGCTCGATGTCCGTTGACCACCGGCCGCGGCGGGTCCGCGCTCGCGGGCCCGCCAGCGGCTGGGCGGCAGGCCGTGGCGGCGGGTGAACGCCACCGTCATGTACTCGGTGTGGCGGAAGCCGCAGCGGCCGGCGATCGCCGCCAGCGATAGGTCGGTCTCCTGCAGGAGCTGCGCGACCCGACGAAACCGCACCCGCAGGATCTCCTCGTGCGGCGTGTGCCCCAGCCGCCCAGCGAACCGGCTCTCGAGCACCCGCCGCGTGACGCCCAGCGACCGGGCCACGTCGGCCACCTTGATGCCGTCGCAGGCGTGCTCGCGGATCCGCTGGACCGCCGCCGCCACGAGCGGATCGTCGAGCGCCAGCACGTCGGTGCTCTGCCGCGCCGCGATGCCCAGCGGCGGCAGCAGCCACTCTTCGCGGCCGATCCGCTCGCCGCGCATGAGCCTCTCCAGGAGCTCGGCGGCGAGCCGGCCCGCGCCCACCGCGTCCGGGATCACGCTCGACAGCGGCGGGCTCGCCAGGCCGCAGAGCAGCTCGTCGTCGTCCACGCCGAGCACCGCCACCTGATCGGGCACCGCGAGCCCGGCCCGCCGGCAGGCGTCGAGTGCCTGCCGGCCCCGGATGTCGTAGCAGGCCAGCACCGCCGCCGGCTTCGGCAGCGCCACGAGCCAGGCCTCGACCGCCTCGTCGTCGTCGGGCAGCGGGTCGACGGCCCGGTCGGCCCGCCGCCGGCCGCCCGACCGGGTCGCGAAGACCGTCACGTCGCGGCCGTGCGCGGCCACGGCCTCCACGAACGCCCGGCACCTGTTGTCGCTCCAGCGGAAGCGGCCGTCCCCGAGGAAGGCGAAGTGGCGGAACTCGCGCTCGAGGAAGTGGGCGGCTGCCAGCCGGGCGATCGCCGCGTCGTCGGTCTCGACGTAGGGCGTGTCGGCCAGGAGCCGGGCGGCGCTGACGTCGATCACGGGGATGCCGAGCTTCCGCCGCAGCGAGCCCAGCGTCGCCGCCGTGGCGGCGGTCTCGATCCGCGCGATCACACCGTCGCCCTGCCAGCGGGCCAGCGACGCCAGGGGCGGGGCGGCCCGGCCGTGCTCCGGCAAAAACACCGTCCACGGCTCGTGCTCGCGGACATGCCGGTGGATGCCGGCGAGCAGGCCCCGCGCATAGGCGTTGGAGGCCTCGATGACGACGGCCACGCGGCGGTGCTGACGCGACCCCCGCGCCGTCGCCCGACCGGCCGCAGCCCTCCTCGCCGAGGCCATGTGCTCCCGCTCCCGCCTCACGGCATCTCGGCGGTGACGGCCATGATCACGGGCGCCGTGGCGTCGTTCCCCTTCACGAACTCGACAGCCACCAGCGGCTCCTGCCGGGCCGGACGCACGCTCACGAACCGCACCTGCCGGCCGCCGAGATCGAAGGCCCACTCGCTCTCGGGCACGTCGACCCGGCGGATGTAATCGGCGACGTGCTCGCCGTTGACGAGCCGGTGGTCCTCCTGCTGGCCGTCGGCGTAGACCAGCCGCACGATCATGGACGTCGAGCCCTTGGGCGTGGCTGGGAATCCCCAGCCGGCGATCCCGCCGAGCAGGTGGATCGCGCGGACGGGCGACGCCAGCGGCAGCGACACACTCGTGGGCATCTGCGGCGGAAGATAGCCCGTGGGCCCGTGCAGCATCACGACGTTGGGCACGCCCTGCCCCTGCGGGTCGACCAGCCGGAAGGGCACGCCGCGGAACGTCTTCGGCCCCCAGTCGGAAAACACCAGCCGTTCCGTTGCGGACTTCTCGTTGTAGAACATGCCCTTCGTGCTCACGGCCGTGGCCACCTTCTCCAGCGACAGCGGCACGAACTTCCCGCGGGCGGTGAGGAAGGCCAGCAGGTCGGCGAAGCCCGCGGGCTTGATCTGCTTCTCGAAGCCCACGGGCATGAGGGAATTGGGGGACGGCGCGAACTCGTCGATCTCAGCCCGCTGGATCGCGTGCCGCTTCCCCTCGGCATCGACGATCTCCACTGCCGTGCGGCTCTCGGCGGCGAGCAGGCCGGTGACGACGCGGCCGTCGTCGGTCGAGACCGTGTAGGCCCGGTAGTTGCCCTCGACCGAACGGTTGGGGTCGAGGATGTGGATCAAAAGCTCGTGTGCCGGATGCACCGCCATGCCGGTGAGCTCGGGGCCCACTTTGCCCCCTTCGCCCGAGTGCGTGTGGCACTTGCCACAGTGCTCCTTGTAGACCGCCTTGCCGCGCACCGCGTCACCGCCGGCCAACACGACCGGCAGGATGTCGTCGATCACCTGCTGGCGGTCGGCGCTCGGCAGCCCGCCGCCGGCAGCGAGGATCTTCTTGGCACGGTCGCGGACGGCCCGGTCGGGATGGTCGGTGAGCTTCACCCGGTCGGCCAACGGAATGTCGCCGAGGCGGACGGAGCCGGCCTCGAGCCGCTCGACGAGCCGGGACGCCCAGTCGCGGTTCGAGAGCACGGTTCGCACGGCGGCCTCGCGCACCTGCGGCGTGAGCCCGCCGAGCCGGTCGAGAATCGCGGCCGGCGCCTCGGCCGCCGTCGACTTCGCCAGCGCCGCGACGAGCCCCGCCGACAGTTCCGGGCTCGAGCGGCCGCCCACCCGAGCGATCACTTCCGCGACCACCCGGGGATCCGCCGGCCGCAGCACGACGAGCCGCTCCGCGGCCGCGGCGCGGTCGGTGTCGGCGGCGTCGGCGCGGTCGATCTCGGCCACGAGCGCCGCGCTGATCCGCGCGACGTGCGGATCGAGCGCGCGGCTGCCGGTGTGCTGAGCGAGCGTGACCACCTGCCCCTGGTCGGCCGCGGGCAGTTTTTCCACGAGCGTGACCAGGGCCGCGTCGGCGGCCGCGCCGAGCGCCGCCGTCTCGCCCTTCGGCCAGCCCCGCGCCAGCCCGGCCAGCGTTGCCGACACGATCTGAGTGTGCCGATTGTCGGCCTTGCCCTGCGCGACCAAGGCCTCCAGCCGCACGATCGCGGCGCCGACCGCAGCCGCATCGCCGCCGCGGGCCACGTGCTCGGCCACCCGCTCGACCAGCTGCAGTCGCCGCGGCGCAGGATTCTCCAGGGGGCCGTCGGCCGAAAGCAGCTGCGGCAGGACGGCCGCCGCCTGCGCAGCCGCGGCGGCCGTCGCCGCGTCGGCCAGGACTGGATCGCGGAGCGTCCGCGGATCGGCGAGCATCTCGACCACGATCCGGCCGGCCTCCGCGGCAGGTGCATGTTCGCCCAGGGCCTCGAGCACCGCCAGCCGCACGAGCGGCTCCGGATCGTGGGCCGCGGCCGCGATCGCCGCCAGCGACGCCTCGTCCCGGGGCAATACCTTCACGGCGTTCATCCGTACGCCGGCCGAGGCATGCGCTACCGCGGAGCGGACGGCGGCAACGGCACGGGCGTCGGCATGCGGCCCCTCGAGGCCGCCCACGAGCCGCAGCGTCCAAAGGGCATGGATCGCGCCGGCGTCGAGCCCGATGGCGTCGACCTGCGGATGCTCGAGGATCTGCACGACGGCGGGAAGGACGTCCCGGCCGCCGTCGGCCCGGCCCGCGGCCCGCTCGACGAGCTTCCGCTGGGCCCGCTCCCGCCAAAACATGTTGTCGTCGCGAAGCGCCGCCACGAGCTGGTCGGGCGACGAGGCAGCCAGCGACCGCCGGGCGACGTCAGGCGAGCCGCCGTGCACCACCCGCCAGATCCGGCCGTGTGACTTGTCCCGCAGCGGCGTGACGTAGGCGCCGCGCTTGCCGGTCTCGAAGCCCGTGGGCGTGGGGTTGTGCTGGACGATGAAGTTGTACCAGTCGATCACCCACACCTGGCCGTCGGGGCCCACTTCGGCCTGGATCGGCGCCGTCCACTCGTCGTCGCTGGCGACCAGATCCCAGGCCATGCGGCTGGTGAACGCCGCCCCCTGCGGCTGCAGGACGAACGTGGCCACGATGTGGCCGGTGGGCTCGCAGACGAATGCGGTGCGGTTCCAGTATTCCCGCGGATACGCCCGTGCGGTGTAGAGCCGGTGGCCGGCGGCGGCGGTGAACCGGCCGTGATGGTCGACCTGACGGATCGGCACGCTGCCGTCGCCGGAGGTCCGCGGGGCGAGCTCCATCTCGGGGCTGCCGGCGATGCCGCCGAGCGTCGTGGCGCTCCAGCCGCGGACCCGCTCGTAGACGCGGTTGGCCAGCGGCATGTGCTCGCTGGGATTGCCGTTGGCCGTCGAGCCGAAGACGAGGCCCTCTTCGCTGAAGCCGAAGCCCCAGGAGTTGTTGTTGGTGCTCCGCAGGGCCTCGAACCGCGAGCCGTCGGGCAGGAACCGGAAGAATCCCTTCGCGATCTGGTGCTTCTCGCCGCCGACGGTGCCGTTGAACCCGGAGTAGCCCACCATGCCGTAGACCCAGCCGTCGAGTCCCCAGGTGAGGCTGCTCGGGCCGGCGTGCGTGTCGCCGGTGCCCCAGCCGGTGAAGAGGATCTTCCGCAGATCGGCCCGGCCGTCGCCGTCGGTGTCCTTGAGATAGAGCGTGTGCGGGGCCTGCACCACGATCAGCCCGCCGTCGTGGGCGAGCATGCTCGTGGGGATCGACAGCTGGTCCGCGAACACGACGCGGCGGTCGGCCCGGCCGTCGCCGTCGCCATCGACCAGCTTCACGATCCGGTCGTGGCCGTCGACCGGCGCCGCCGGGTCTGCCGCGGCCGGCTCGACGAGGTCGTTGGGGTAGTCGACGCTCTCGGCCACGAACACGGCCCCGTCGGCGTCGAAACAGAATGCCAGCGGCTTGCCGACCAGGAGCGGTTCGCTCGCGAAGAGCTCGACCCGGAAGCCGACGGGCGTGATCGCGTGCTTTCTTGACTCCTCCGGCGAGAGCGGCTTTTGCATCTGCATCTCCTCGCCGCCGCTGGTCATGTTCTTCCGGTCGCCCCCCGGCTTGTAGAAGGGGATCCGCGCCGGCTCGTACGCAAAGGGCTCGAGGCCGGCCGGGGGCGTCGTCATCGCCGGATGATCGACGTAGGGTCCCGCGGCCGCCGGGTCGCGGCCCGCGGCGAACCGGATCCCCCGCTCGACGAGGTTGTGGAAGCCGGGATGCCCCCAGGTCCGCTCGTCGTGCCCCCAGGCGGTGTAGAAGACGCGGCCCTTCCCCTCGCTCCGCACCCAGGTCCAGGGCTCGCGGGTGTCGCCGTCCACCCGCTCCTCGAGCACGGTGCGGCCGCGGTCGTTGTGCTTCGAGTGCACGTAGGTCTCGTCCCAGCTCCTGAAGCCGCCGAAGCCCCGCATGAGCGGATGGTCGGGGGCCACGTTCAGGGTGCGAAACTCCCTCGTGCCGTGCTTCTGGAACTGTGCGCCGACGAGGTCGATCCAGGCGGGGGAGTTGCGAAAGCAATAGCTCGCGCAGTGCAAGGGCACGAGCCCTTTTCCATTGCGGACGAACTCGAGAATCGCCGCCTCGGCCGCGGGGGGCAGCGTGTCGATGTTGGCGTAGACGGCCAACGCGTCGAACGCCGCGAGCTTCGCGGGGTCGAGGTCGCCGAGGTTCTCCGTGTACACCAGCTCGATGCCGCGCGGGGCGAGCACCGGCTCGAGCTGGGCGAACCGCTCCCCGGGCTTGTGGTGCCCGCGGTCGCCGAGGAACAGCACCTTGAGCGGCCCTCCGCGCAGCGATGCGTCCGCGGCCGGCGGTGCATCCGCGGCCGCGGCCAACGTGGCGATCGAGCCGAGCCAGGCGGTGGCGACGAACAGCGTGCGGACAGGGCCGGTCATGATCTGCCTCCTCGGTGCGTGGCGTGTCGCCGTGTTCCCCAGACCTGCCGCGGGTCGCCTGCGGCTGCCAGCCGCCTCCTGCCACCTCCCACCGGGAGGCGATTCAGGCGAGCCGCGTCACCCGCTGAACGACCACTCCGGCAGCTTGAGCACCGCGCCCCCCTTGAGCGCCGACTCGTGGGCCAAGAGCCCCGTGCAGGTCCAGTTGGCGCTCTGGCGGGCGTTTGGATACGGGTCGCGGCCCTCGACGAGCGCCGTCACGAACTCGTGCACCAGGTGCGGGTGGCTGCCGCCGTGGCCGCCCCCCTGCGTGAACGACAGGTGCTGGTGGTCGTCGGCGTCGTAGACGCCGCCGGTGGTGAACCTGCGGATCGGCTCGGGCAACAGCGCCGCGAAGTCGGGCACCGTGACCCGCGCGGGAATCTCGGGCTCGGGCTTCTTGGCGGTGTGGAGCACCGGCTCCTCCCCCTCGCAGAGCTGCCACTCGAAGCTCTGCTTCGAGCCGTAGACGTCGAAGCTCTCGCGGTACTGCCGGGCCGTGTCGAACAGCGAGCGGATGATCCGGGCCACCACGTCGCTGTCGCGGAGCTTCACGTGGGCCGACTCGATCGCGAAAGGGGAGCCGTACTTGCCGACGAGCTCCTCGCGGATCCGGCCCGACCCGAAGCAGCTCACCTCCGCGGCGTCCTTCCGCTCGAGCGCCAAGCACGGCCCCACGCAGTGCGTGGCGTAGTGCATCGGCGGCAGCCCCGGCCAGTAGTCGGGCCAGCCGTCCATGTCCTGCTGGTGGCTGGCCTGCACGAACTGGATCTTGCCCAGCTGGCCCCGATCGGCCATCTGCTTG
>JBIJCD010000365.1:0-3973 GCA_044344895.1 Pirellulales bacterium
CGCCTCCGCCTCCTTGACGGCGGCCGACGACTCGGACTCCTCCGCCAGTGCGGCGACGTCCTCGGCTGTCATCCGCTCGTAGAGCACGTCGAGCGTCGGCTTCTCGGCGAGCTTCGCCATCGCGGCCTGGTACGCGTTGGCGACCCGCCGGGCCAGCTTGGCGGCCTTGTCGGCGTCGCCCTGCGCCTGGACGCAGGTCACGAACGACGTCGCCAGCCTCAGCACGTCCCACTCGAAGGGCCCCGGGTGCGTTTCGTCGAAGTCGTTGACGTCGAAGACGAGCGACCGCTCGGGGGAGCCGTAGATGCCGAAGTTGGAGAGGTGGGCGTCGCCGCAAAGCTGCACGATCAGGCCGGTGCTCGGCCGCACGGCCAGGTCGGCGGCCATGATCGAGGCCGTGCCCCGCAGCGTGGCCAGGGGGTTGGTCGCCATGCGGGCGTGCCGCAGCGGAAGCAGCTCGGCGATGCGGCCCTGTGCCTCGGCCTTCAGCACCTCGACGATGTCGGGTCGCGTGTCGCGGCTGGGAGGATCGCCGAGCTGCTCGGGCGGCACAGCCTCGGCCTGTGACTGGCCGATGGCGACGCGATCCTCGAGCGGACGATGGCCGTCCGTCGGGGCCGGAGTGATGGGGACGGAAGCGATTTCCGGCGCGGCTTCGGGAGCATCCATGACTGGCAGAGCAACGTGGCGGGCGGCAGATCGAGCGGAGAGACCTTCAGCATTATGCCGTGGCGACCGACGGAAGCGTGCATCCCTCCGTCAGGGCTGCGGCACGCCGCGCCGCGTGGCGGCCCGTTTTGCCGGCCGCTCGCGGGGCTCGACCCGGCTGCGGAGCCTGTCGTATTCGGGGTTTACGCACTTGTCGCCCCACTCGTAGAGCACCTGCAGGAGGCCCTCATCCCCCTCCGGTGCCTGTCCCTTGTCGCCGGTGGCGGCGATCCAGTCGGCCAGGATCCGGCGGTGCCGGTCGAGCTCCGCCGCGTGGGTGGGGTCGGCGGTGAGGTTGTGGATCTCGTGCGGGTCGGCCTCGAGGTCGTAGAGCTCCTCGGCCGGCTTGGTGTCGCTGAAGAAGATCTTTTGCACGTCGTTCATCTCACCGGCCGCCATCATCTCGCGAAACCGGATCGAGACCGGCCAGGGGTCCTTGTAGCTGGGCTGCATGTAGGGCCGGTCGGTGAGGTAGTTCCGCAGATACTTGTATTTCTTCGTGACGACGGCCCGGATTCGCTCGATCGTGTAGTCGCAGCGGTCGCGGGCCGCGATCACGAACTCGCGCGGAACGTGGCCGGCGGCGAACAGGTCGCGGCCCTCCATGTGGCCGGGGATCGGCAGGCCGAGCAGCCCGAGCGTGGTCGGGGCGATGTCGATCGAGGAAGCGAGGTCGTCGCGAACCGCAGCCTGCGGGATGCCCGGCCCCGCCACGATGAGCGGCATGTGGATGCCCCCCTCGTAGAGAAACTGCTTGTGGCGGTGGAGGCCGTAGCCGTGGTCGGAGAAGAGGATCACGACCGTGCTGTCGGCGAGGCCGTCGCGGTCGAGCGCGGCGAGGATCTCACCCACCTGGGCGTCGGTCTTCACGAGGCAGTCGTAGTGGTAGCCGATCTCCTCGCGGACCTCGGGGATGTCGGGGTAGTAGGGAGGGACCGGCACCCGCGCCCGATCCATCACCGGTGGCAGCTTTGCATAGCGGCCGCCGAGCCCGAGCTTGCCGCCGGCGAGCTGCACCTGGCCGAAGAACGGCCGGTCCGCCGGACGGCCCCGCCAGCAGTCGCCGGCTACGGTGTGCGGCGGCCCCCAGCCGGGGTCGTCGGGGCAGTAGTCGTAGAAGTCATCGTGCCGAAAGACGAAGTTGAAGTCGTCCTTCCCGCGGCCTTCGTTGAACGTGTAGACGCCGCGCTCGCGGCAATACTGCGGCAGCGGCACGACGCCCGTGGGGAGGTGGATCATGCCGATGCCGTCGTGCTTCGTGCCCTTCGCGTTGTTTCGGGAGCTGCGGTGGTGGTGCACGCCGTGGGTGGTCTGCACCGCGCCGAGCATCACGGCCGAGCGGGTCGCCGAGCAGACTCCGGCCGTGGTGTAGAAGCGGGTGAAGCGGGTGCCCCGGGCGGCGAGCGCGTCGATGTGCGGCGTCTCGATCAGCTTCTCGCCGCAGCATGAGAACCAGCCGCTGACGTCCTCGAGGTAGATCCAGAGGACGTTGGGCCGCGGGGCGGCCGTCGCCGCGGCGGCGTGCAACGCGATGCAGGCGGCGAGCAGGGCGGGGAAGAACCGGCGAAGGGATGTGTGCATGGGAAGGGTTCCGAATGGAGTCTCTATGCCGCAGGAAACGCAACGCGACTGCGCCGAAAATCAGATCCGCAGGAAGATGCCGCGACGGTAGAGCCACCAGCACCACAGCCAGAGCACGGTCAGCACGATGAGATTCTGCCAGACGACGCCGAACGGCCCGGCGGAGACGGCCGCCCCAAGCCAGGTCTTCGCGGTCGCCCTGATCCAGCCCGCCAGCAGCTGGTGTGCCAGGTAGATGGCAATCGAGTTCATTCCGACCACGACGAGCGGCCAGGCCCACGACCGCCAGCCCTTCACGTCGATGGCCCAATAGAACGCCGCGACCAGCCAGAGCGAGACCCCGCCACTGAAGACCGCCCAGGACGGCGTCCAGATCCGCTTCACGATCGGGCAGCAGGTCGCGCCGGCGGCCAAGCCCGCGGCCAGGCAGGCCGCGCCGGCCGCCAGCAGCCAGCGCAGCTTCTCCGGCGGGGCGTCGGCGGCACGGAGCCGCTCGCCCGCCATGAGCCCGAGGATCATCGTGATCAGCGATGGGATGAAGTTGAGCGTCTGGTAGCCGCCGGCGTTGAAGACGAACGGCGCTTCGCGGGGGAAGAGGTTGAGGAACCAGCGATCGGCGTCGGCGGCCAGATTCGTGTTCATGCTCCAGTGGGCGAAGAAGCCGGGGAGCACCGCCTCGCGGGCAAGCTCCGGCGTCACGCCGAGAGCGGCGAGATCGACGTCGGGCCCCGGCAGCGGGTGCCGGGCGAACGCCGCCCAACAGGCGACCGCGATCGTCGCGATGGTCGCCGTCTGCACTTTCCAGCCGCGGCCGGCGAGCGCGACGAGGAAGACGTAGCCCAGGCCGATCTGGGCGAGCACGTTGACGAAGATGTAGTCGGGCTGCTTCTTCCCGTTGCTGGCGAGGAATACCCCGAGTGCGACGAGCACCGCCGCCCGCCAGGCCGCGTGGAGCAGGCGGCCGGCCGCCGTCTGGCCCTCGGCCGTGCGGCGGGCCAGCGAGAAGGGCACCGCCATGCCGACCATGAACATGAACGACGGCTGGATCATGTCCCAGGCGCCGCCGCCTACCCAGGCCGCATGCGACGTGTGGAAGGCGATCCACTGCCAGAGCCGCGAATCGGGATAGTGCTTCGCGACCTGCGCGACTCCCAGCCCGCCGGACGCCATGAACAGCATGATCAGGCCGCGGTAGGCGTCGAGCGAGACCAGCCGTTGCGGTCGCTGCAGAGTCGGCATGCCGTCCATGGTCGGGGCCTGCGCTCGGAGTGGGCCGCCGGCAGGTCCGCCGGCCGCGACGACGCCAGTATACGACGCTGGATGCCCGGCGCCCGCGAGTCGTCCGATATCGTACGCGTTCCGTCGGCGTGGTGGGCTGCGTATACTCGCGACGCCGGTCGTGGACGCATCTCCCACGAGCCACGGAATCCCCCCGAACAACCCGACCATCGTCTGGAGCACCATGGCCTACGTCGCCGCCGCCGCCCGCTACGAATCGATGCCCTACCGGACGTGCGGCCGCAGCGGCCTGCGGCTGCCGTCGATCACGCTGGGGCTCTGGCACAACTTCGGCGACACCACGCCGCTGGAGACCCAGCGGGCGATGCTGCGGACGGCCTTCGACCTCGGCATCACGCACTTCGACCTGGCCAACAATTACGGTCCGCCGTTCGGCAGCGCCGAG
>JBIJCD010000366.1:0-3956 GCA_044344895.1 Pirellulales bacterium
GTGGCTCTCGGCCTGCTCGATCCGCTCCAGATCGGAGGCCAGCAGTCGGGGATGGACCCTGTGGACGCATCGCAGCCGGGCGGAGCGGCCCGTGAACGCCGTCATGCCCGGGTCGATCTCCAGCGCCACCTTCGTGGGAATGCCACCCGCGGCGGCCACCCGCCGGTTGATGGCCATCCGCGGAAATGGCGGCAAGCCGCCCGGACGCATCAGCCCCTTGAGCAGGATGGCCGTGTCGGCGAATCGACGGTACTCCTCCGCCGCGTCCGCCGTGGGAGCAGCGGCGTATTCCACGGCATACCGCACCCGCGGTCCGGCCAACTCGACCTGGTCGGCGGTCTCGGTCATGCCTTCGCCGAAGTCGGGGCCTCCGGCCCACCGCACCAGGCGGTCGTCCGACCTGCGGGCCCAGGCCGCCAGCGACGCGCTCAGCCGCTCCAGGCGGATCGCGTCGATCTGCGTCTTGACGTTGCGGACCGGATCGACCACCACAACCCGTTCCCGCGCGGGGTCGTGCAGCACGATTTCCGTGGTCGCAGCCGCCGGCCTGTCCCCACCTGCGCCGGTCGACACCGGCTCGATGAAGTCCCAGGCGATCCGGCCGCGAAACAGCGTCAGCGTCTTGGCGACCGGCTCCTGCGTGCCGTTGCCGTAGATCTCGGTCTCGACCCGAAAGTCGCTCGCTGTGTCGGCGGTGGCTTCACCCGCCCACGCGGCCCCGCAGCCGATGGCGGCGAACGCGATCATGCTCCACACCAATCCGCCGCTCGTCCGCATGGCTGACCTGCAGTGGGGACCGCGCCGCCGTCCAGCGCGACGTGGGGGCCGGGACGGTAGCACAACATCCGGCCGGCCCCAAGGCTGAACGGGCCTCCGACTCCGGGATGCCGCAGCCCGCGCAAACCCCCACGATTCACCGGGAGCCGACCAGCTTCGCGAGGTCTGGCGGCTGCTCGAAGATCCGCAGCGTGCCGGCGGGCAGCCGGCGGGCGAGGCGGTCGAGGCGATCCTCGATCGTCCGTCGGGGATGCCGGGCCTCCACCCGACGGATGGCGACGGCGGCGACCTGCCGAGGATGCCGGCGGGCGATGGCGGCGTAGAGCTCCGGGTCGCGCTCGCCAGAGTCGCCTACGAGCAGGAACCGGCGGCCCGGAAAGTCAGCCATGATCTTTTCGATGATCCGCCGCTTGGAATGCTTGCGGGATGGCAGCCGCCCCAGGGGCGTCGAATCCTTGAGGCGAAAGAGCTTCAGGTGCATCGAGCCGGCCGGAAGATCGACGTCCCGGAGGAATCCGCACAGGCACCGGGCCAGCTGCCACGGACTCGCCGAAACGTAATGGAAGACCGCCCCCTCCCGCTGCCATCCGCGGTAGACGTCCGCCATGCCTTCGACGGCGGTGAACTCCCGCAGCAGCGTATTGGCCAGCAGCTCCCTGCGGTTGGCGACGTTCGTCACCTTGACGGTGTCGTCGATGTCAGACACGACGGACAGCCCTTCCTCGTCGACGAGCTGGATCCGGCCCCCTTCGGCACTCGCCGGCGAGGACGGGCCGCCGGTCCAGGCCGCGGCTTCCCCTTCGACCTGACGGACCGCCTCGTACGACAGCCAGCGCGACACGCCCTCGGGCCGGTCCGCCACCGCGGCGATCTCCGCTTCGTCGAGATCGATCGTGCGCTGGAAATGGCCGACCCGGTCGGACAGGCCCGCCTCCACGAGCCGATCGCCGATCCGGATCCGCACGGGCTCGCCGGCCACACGCTGAAACAGGAACGCGTCTGCCCGGCGCTGAAAAACCTCCGACTGCAGCTGCGTCTCGTCGAGTTCCAGCAGCCGCCTGATCACCCCGATGGCCAAGGTTCGGCGCCGGCTCTGCGGCGGAAGCGGCCGGGAGATCATGCCGGCGACGGTGGCCCGCCACCGACGCTCGCCGGGAATGCGCCGCGCGTAGGTGGGGAAGAAGTTGATCATGCCACCGGGAGCTGGCGGTGCGGCCGAACGGTGCGCGCCGGGACGGGGGCCGTACGATGCGGGCGCAACGCCGGTGCGGGCGGTGCTTGCACAGACACGGACCCCCATCTTACAACCTCTGACTCGACCGTTCCGGTCACCACCTGGCCGGTCACCACTTGGAGGATCGCATGGGAGTCAAGAAAACGGGCAAGGGCCGCCGCAAGCTGGGGCAGAAGAAGCGTCGCATGCGGGCCCGAATCCGGCACCGCAAGGGCTAAGCCGCCCACAGTCGCCCGCCGACCTCCGTCGGCAGCCGACGTCCGCCGCGTGCGCAGCAGGCGGAGGTCTCGTCACGATCCGCACAGCTTCACGGCGGCGAGCTGATCCCGCCTTTCGCGCGATGCGGTTTTTCTTGCCGCGCCTCCGGCATGGGGTAGTTTTGCGTGGAGTCGGGATCTCGGCCCGACCCGCGGTGACACACCCCGGTCAGGAGATGCGATCGATGCGTGCGGATTCATGGCGTCGTGCCGCGGTGCGGTGCATGCCGATGGTCGTACTGGTGGCGGCGGCCGGCCTGACCGGATGCAAGACGCTCACGGAGCGGTACATCGCCCTCGAGGTCTGGAAGTACGAGAAGTGCTTCGGCCATCTGCCGCCCGGCTTCGTCCCGCCCGGCACGGTGCCCGCGGCTGCCATGGCCCCGGCGGCGCCCGCCATGCGGCCCTGCGGACAGCCCTCCGCCTGCCCGCCTGCGCCCTGTGGCGGCGAGATGGTGGGCGGCGTGTCGGGCAACTGCGACGGCTGCCACGGGGGGATCGTCGAGGGCGGCCTGCCCGGCGGCGCCGTCGTGTCGCCGGGCGTGCCCGCCGGCCCGGGCGGCTCGCCTGGGCCGAGCGCCGGACTTCCCACGCCGGCATCGGTCACCAGCAGCAGGCCCGTCGTCATCTCTGACGAGGTCGTGCTGCCGTAGCGGAGCCCGGCTCGGCGGCCGCCGTGGATGCGGCGCGGTCCTAGCCGAGCGTCTCGCTCGGACCGGGAAACGATCGCTGCTCGACGTCCTGCCGCCAACGGCCGATCGCGTCGCGGATCGACGCCTTGACATCGGCGTACGGCCGCACGAATCGCGGCACCCGGTCGAGCGACAGGCCGACCAGGTCGTGCATCACGAGCACCTGCCCGTCGCAGTGCGGGCCGGCGCCGATCCCGATGGTGGGAATTTCGAGCGCTCGGGTGATCGCCGCAGCCGCGTCCTGCGGAATGCATTCGAGCACCACGCCGCAGGCGCCAGCGTGGGCGGCGGCCTCGGCGTCGGCCAGCAGCTGGTCGACGTCTCGCTGCATCCGGTAGCCGCCCAGCTGATGCACGGCCTGTGGCCGCAGGCCGACGTGCCCGATCACCGGGATCCCGGCCGCGGCGATGCCGGCGATCACGTCGGCCTGGCCGGCCGTGCCCTCGAGCTTCACGGCCTGGCAGCCGGTCTCCTTGAGGATCCGCGCGCACGCCTCGATCGCCGTCCGCACGCCGAGGTGCTGCAGGGGAAACGGCAAATCGACGACGACCAGCGCCCGGGAAACCGCTCTGGAGACGATCTCCCCGTGGTAGATCATCTGCTCGAGCGTGGCGGGAATGGTGGACGAGCGGCCGGCCACGACCATCGCGACGCTGTCCCCCACGAGCACGCAGTCCACGCCCGCCTCGTCGGCCAGCCTCCCGGTGGGCCAGTCGTAGGCGGTCACCATCGTCAGCGGCCGGCCCGACCGCTTGGCGGCTGCGAGGTCGCGGATGGTGAGCCGGCGGACGCCGGGCAACGGGGTGTCGGAAGGTGACATGCTGCACGAGAGAAGGAGTTGGGACGCGCCGAGAGACTATAGTATGGGGGGGTTTCCGTGCGGTCGCGAGCGGCTGATGAAGGCGGGGCTGGGCCGTGGCTCGGCGGCCGGCGACCCGCAGCCCCTGCAGGCCCAACCGAGATGCCCACCATGCTCAGTCGACACAATGGTCGCTC
>JBIJCD010000367.1:0-3935 GCA_044344895.1 Pirellulales bacterium
GCTGCACGCCCACCCGCGCCTCGGCCCATGTCGGTTCGACATGCATCGGCCCGTCGTGCGTCGAACTGGCATGCGCCGGCGCGCAGTGCCATTCAGACCTGCGGCCGCCGCCCAGGCCACGACTACCCACGCCACGAACAAGCAGGCCGACCGCTCCCCCCGTCCGCGCAGCCAGCTGCCAGCGACGCATGGCGGTGGGGTGCACGCGGCCCGGCCAGGCCAGCACGGCCGCCACGCCGGGGCAACGGAGGGCCTGGTCGATCGCCCAGAGCTCGTCGTCGTCGGTCGACGGCCGGGCCACCCCGCGCTGCGGCCTTCCCCGGCCGCTTCCCATGCCCCTCCCGGCCCCATCGAGCCAGGGCAGCACGGCCGGCGGATGAAACCGGCCGCCACGATCGACCACCAGAATCGTCGCGAACGACGACGCCGGCTCATCCCCCGTCCCCCGCGATCCTGCCAGCCTGCAGGCCACCGCACAGGCCAGCGCGATCGCCCCGGACGCATCGCCGGCGGCCAGCCATTCGATCAGGCTGCCCCGCCGCACGCCGCCTGCCGGCAGCAGCCGGTCGAGCGGCCGAAAGCCGGTCGAAACCGTCTCCCGGCCGCATTCCCAATTCCGCCGCACGGCCGCATCCCAGCCGAACAGCTGCCCCGACAGGAGATCCGCGGCCGGCAGTCCTGAAGAACCGTGCGTCACCATCGAAAACGCCTCCACACAAACGCCAGACATGATATGTGTACGCATGTACATTATTCTAGCCACGGCCCCTTGTCAACGACCGATGCCGCGACATGCTTTCCGGCCGGGAGATTCCACCGTGCTCCATCACGCGACACACCCCGACGCATGGTCGAGCGTCATGCTCCACCACTGCACCTGACCGCAGCAGCGGCGCACGGTATCCTGACCCCTTATCCCGGCGTGCCGACCGGACTCTTGTCACAACGACTCACCGCCACCCCGGCACGTGTGATGCAGCACGTCGGCTCCGCGGCGGACGGCTATGCGATCTACGGGCCGGAATGCCCAAGTGCCGCCGATGACCTGAAGAGCACCGTGCGGCGACTTTGCTCCGGCTATCGTCTGTCCGACCACCGCGTCATGGCCCTGTGGCCGAGCCGACAGTCTGGCGAAGAGATCTTCACGGTTCCCGCGACAGCCCTGAACGCAAAGCCCCGGAAATGATGCTGCTACCGAACTGCGGAGCCGTTGTGACCGCGGCGCTCGGCTGCCTCGGCATGCTGTGCCCTGCTGCCGTCAGCCGTGTGCTCGGCATCCAGGCCGCGGGACTGCTGGGCATCTCCGAGCTCCGTGCGACCTACGGGGGGTTTTTCCTGTGCCTCGGGATCGGGTGCGTGGGAACGCAGTCCGCGACTGTCTTCGCAGTCGTGGGAGCGGCGTGGTGCGCGGCTGCCGTGGCTCGTCTGTTGTCTCTTGCCATCGACGGCAGCCGCTCGTCCCGCAATGTGGCCGGAATCGCGTTCGAGGCGAGCGTCGGCCTGGCGATGCTGTCGGCAGTGTACTGACCACGCGATGCGACCTACTCGCGCCGCCGCGAGTCCACGAGGATCGTCACCGGGCCGTCGTTGACCAGCGCCACCCGCATGTCGGCCCCGAACTCACCGCAGGGCACGGGCCGGCCGAGCGCCGCATCGACGGCCGCCACAAACCGCTCGTAGAGCGGCACCGCCTCCTCCGGCCGGGCCGCGCGGAGGAAGCTCGGCCGGTTGCCCTTCTGCGTGGCGGCGTGCAGCGTGAACTGGCTGACGACGAGCACGCCGCCACCCGTCTCCTGCACGCTGCGGTTCATCCGCCCCTCGTCGTCGGCGAAAATCCGCATCCGCACGATCTTCTCCGCCAGCCAGTCGGCATCGGCCACACCATCGTCGATCTCCACGCCCACGAGCACGAGCAGCCCACCACCGATCGCCGCCACGCACCGCCCGTCGATCGTCACCTCGGCTCGCTCGACCCGCTGGATCACCGCACGCATGAGTCACTCCTCGCCGTCCGCTGCGGCCACAGCGAGGAGACTTTTGCCGCCTCCGAGCCGGTGCTACACCGGAGTTGTATGCGCTCTAGACTACACCGCATGGCACACCGGCACCGCAGTCTCAGGATGCTTCTGATCGCCGCCCTGCTCGCGACGGGCGCGGGGGGAACTGCGGTGGCGACGTTCCCCGGCGACTTCGCGGACTTTCAGGCCGACGTGTCGCCGGCCGTGGCGACGCGGCTCGAAGCCAGCACGAAGCACTACCGGCAGATCGAACCGTCGCTCTATTACCTTTGCCGCAGCCACGCCGACCGGCTCGCGGCCCTTTCAGACGATGCCCGCCTCGATGCGATCGTGAAGCTTGCCCGGTTCATCGACCGCCAGCGGGAGGCACGCGGCGACATTCCGGTGGTCGCTCCCGGCCGCACGCTGATCGGCCTGCTCGACCCCGATCGCGGCCTCGATCCCCGGGAGATTACCGCCGTCGCCGTGGCATACGGCAGCACGGCCACCGTCTTCAAGCAGGATGCGGCGACCGAGACGATCACCCAGGTAGCCGACCGCTTTCTCGCCGCGCTCGGCCGGGCGGCCGCGGATGGCACGCCCGTCACCGTCGTCGTGCTCGGCCACGGCCTGCCCGACCAGATCCAGAGCTACGCGATCCCCTTCGGCCGCGTCGCCGACGCGCTTCTGACCGGGGCAACCTCCGGCGGCACGCCGGTGGACCTGCGGCGGATGGTGATCGTCTGCGACGACTGCTACAGCGCCGACTTCCTCACGAACCTCGGCACCGCGATCGAATCCCGCTGCCGCGATCGCGGCCTCGCGCTGGCGTCGCTGCCTGCCATGATCGCCGGCACCAACCGCGATCGCGTGGGCCACGCCGACTTCGGCGAAAAGTTCGTGCCGCACTTCTGGAAAGACGTGATCGAGCTGTTCTACGTGCGTCGGCCTCGGCCGGACGAGATCACGCTCGCCGACTTCTTCGAAAAGGTCGACAACATGATGTATGGCTACGGTCGGGCGCCGATCGTGGAGGGTGGCGAGGTCGTCGGCTACCGGCTCGTCGATCCGTCGCTCTGCCAGGACCCGGTCATCTTCGTGCCGCTCTCCGCCGCCGACCGCGACGAGCTGCGGACGATCCTCGGCCTCCCGGCCGACGCCCCGCTGCCGGGGTTTCTCGACATCGGGTAGCCGCGTCGTCCCGCGAACGTGCAATGCACGCGACCGCATCGACCTATCCGTCAGGGGCTGCCCGTATCCCGGGAGCCGGCGTAGCCGACAAGCGCAGCCATCGATGGCGAAGCGCCCTCAGCTTCGAGAGAGCGAACGCCTGGAGGGCCGGAGCGAACGTCCCGCGACGGGGTGCGGGCAGCCCCGAACCGCGGGCTTCGCACTGCGGCCGCCGTTCACCGGTCGCCCGGCAGGATCTTCACCGGTGGCACGCCGAGCACCAGCCGGTAGAGCGCCGGCAGCACGAAGAGCGTGAAGAGCGTGCTCGTAATCACGCCGCCGATCACCACCGTCGCCAGCGGCCGCTGCACCTCTGCGCCCGTGCCCTCGCTCACCGCCATCGGGATGAAACCGAGGCTTGCCACGAGCGCCGTCATGATGATCGTCCGCAGGCACGCCGACGACGTCTCCTCGATCGCCACGTCGCGGGCGGATCCACGCGCCAGCCGCTCGCGCAGGGCGCTGGCCACCACCATGCCGCTGAGCACCGACACGCCCGAGAGCGTGATGAACCCGACCGCGGCCGAGATCGACAGCGGCATCTCCCGCAGCGCCAGCGCCCAGATGCCCCCGACGCAGGCGAAGGGCACGCTCACGAACAACAGAATGGTGTCGGCCACGTTGCGGTAGGTGAGGTAGAGCAGCACGAGGATCAGCACCAACGCCAGCGGAACCACGATCGCCAGCCGCTTCTGGGCCCGCTGCATG